>DASUIY010000111.1:0-2011 GCA_036279555.1 Solirubrobacterales bacterium
TTGCCGAGCAGGTTCTGGCGGAAGCGGCCCTGCTTGCCCTTCAGCATGTCGCTGAGGGACTTCAGCGGCCGGTTGCCCGGGCCGGTGACGGGACGCCCGCGGCGGCCGTTGTCGAACAGTGCGTCGACGGCCTCCTGGAGCATCCGCTTCTCGTTGTTGACGATGATCTCGGGTGCGCCGAGGTCGAGCAGCCGCTTCAGGCGGTTGTTTCGGTTGATAACCCGGCGATAGAGATCGTTGAGGTCGCTGGTCGCAAACCGGCCGCCGTCGAGCTGGACCATCGGGCGCAGCTCCGGCGGGATCACCGGAACGACGTCGAGGACCATCCACTCGGGCTTGTTCGGCGAGTTCTTGAACGCCGAGGCGACCTTCAGCCGCTTCACCGCGCGGGCCTGCTTCTGGCCCTTGCTCGTGTTGATGATCTGCTCGAGCTCCTCGCACTCGGCGTCGAGGTCGATCTGCTCCAGCAGGTCGCGGATCGACTCCGCGCCCATGCCGCCGCGGAAGTACTCGCCCCAGCCGAACTGGGATCCGAAGCGGTCCTTGAGCTCACGGAAGGCGGCCTCGTCGGCGATGACCTCCTTGACCTTCATCTCCTGGAAGAGCTTCCAGACGTACTCCATCCGCTCGATGGCGTCGTCGATGTAGGCCTCGGTGTCGCTGATCTCGGCGTTGAGCTCCTTGCGGGTCTCGCGCTCGAGCTTCGTCCGGTCTTCCTTGTTCAGCTTCTTGACCGAGCCGATGCCCTCCGACCAGAGCTCGTCCTCCTCGTTGAACTTCGCCGGCTTCTCGCCGGCGCCGATGTACTCGAGGCGACGCTCGAGCGACTCGTTCAGCTCCTGGACGCGCTGCTCGCGCTCGGCCTTGTAGCCGTCGAGGACCTCGTTGACCTTCTTCTCGAGCTTGCCGAGGTCCTTGGCGCGGGCCTCCTCGTCGATGTGGGTCACGATCGAAGCCGCGAAGTACAGGACCTTCTCGAGCTCCTTCGGAGCCATGTCGATCAGGTAGCCGATCCGGGACGGGACGCCCTTGAAGAACCAGATGTGGGAGACCGGAGCGGCCAGGTCGATGTGCGCCATCCGCTCGCGGCGGACCTTCGAACGCGTGACCTCGACGCCGCAGCGCTCGCAGACGATGCCCTTGTAGCGGACGCGCTTGTACTTGCCGCAGTAGCACTCCCAGTCCTTGGTCGGACCGAAGATGCGCTCGCAGAAGAGCCCATCCTTCTCGGGCTTCAGCGTCCTGTAGTTGATGGTCTCCGGCTTCGTGACCTCGCCCGACGACCAGCTCCGGATCTTCTTCGGAGAGGTGAGGCCGATCTCGATTGCGTCGAAGTTGTTGATGTCCACTTAGCGGCTCCTAGCCTTCGTAAATTCGTGCGTCCCGGTAGGTCGGCGGTGCGTCACGTCTTGGCCTCCGCCTCCGCGCTCTCCTCGTCGCCCGACTCCTCGCTCTGAGTCTCGTCGGCGGCCTCGCCGTCGCCGGCGCGGACGCCGGAGAGGTCGATGCCGAGCTCCTCGGCGGCCCGCAGCAGCTCGTCCTCTTCCTCCTCGAGGCCGACCTTGCCCTCCTCGGTGACGAGGTTGGCGTCCAGCGACAGGGCCTGCATCTCTTTGAGCAGCACCTTGAACGACTCCGGAACCGACGGCTCGGGGATGTTCTCGCCCTTGACGATCGACTCGTAGGCCTTGACGCGCCCGACCGTGTCGTCGGACTTGACGGTGAGCATCTCCTGCAGCGTGTAAGCCGCGCCGTATGCCTCCAGCGCCCAGACCTCCATCTCGCCGAAGCGCTGACCGCCGAACTGCGCCTTGCCGCCCAGCGGCTGCTGGGTGACGAGCGAGTAGGGGCCGGTGCTCCGCGCGTGGATCTTGTCGTCGACGAGGTGGAGCAGCTTCAGGATGTACATGTAGCCGATCGTCACGTGACCCTCGTACGGCTCGCCGGTGCGGCCGGAGTAGAGCTGGGCGCGGCCGGCCGACTTGGCGCCGTCGGGCTTGCTCTCGTCGAG
>DASUIY010000112.1:0-5581 GCA_036279555.1 Solirubrobacterales bacterium
GGACGTTTCAGGCCCGTCGACCCTAGAATCGCCCGCCCTTGGGCGATTCCGTCATATCCATACGCGGCCTGCGCAAGAGCTATGGCGACCTTGAGGTGGTGCGAGGCATCGACCTCGAGATCCAGGCGGGCGAGGTCTTCGCCTTCCTCGGGCCCAACGGCGCCGGCAAGACGACGACGGTGGAGATCCTCGAGGGGTACCGGGAGCGCAACGGGGGGGAGGTCGCCGTCCTGGGGGAGGATCCCCAGCGGGCGGGGCGTGCCTGGCGGGAGCGGATCGGCATCGTCCTGCAGAGCTGCCGGCTCGACCCCTACCTCACCGTGCGCGAGTCGCTCGGGCTCTATGCGGGCTACTACAGCGCGCCGCGGCCGGTCGCGGAGACGATCGAGCTGGTCGGCCTCGGGGACAAGGCGGATGCCCGCACAGGCAGCCTCTCCGGCGGCCAGCAGCGTCGCCTCGACGTCGGCATGGCCCTCGTCGGCGACCCCGAGCTGCTCTTCCTCGACGAGCCCACGACCGGATTCGACCCCTCGGCACGCCGCCAGGCCTGGGACGTGATCGAGGGTCTGCGCGACCTCGGCAAGACCGTCTTCCTCACCACCCACTACATGGACGAGGCGCAACGTCTCGCGGACCGAGTGGCGATCATCGCCGCCGGCGAGATCGTCGCCAGCGGTGCCCCGGCGGACCTCGGGGACCGCAAGAGCCTGCCGACGAAGATCAGGTATCGCCTCGGTGGCGAGGAGGTCGCGGTCGAGACGAAGACTCCCGTCGCCGACCTGCACCAGCTGACCGGCCGCGCCGTCGCGGAGGGCCTCGACCTGGAGGGCCTGGAAGTGACCCGCCCGAGCCTCGAGGACGTCTATCTCGCGCTGACCGAGGAGAGGGCGGAGTGAGCGGCCTCGCGCTCGTCGCCCACCAGCTCCGCTACGACCAGAAGGCTTTCTGGCGCAACCCCGCGGCCGTCTTCTTCACGGTCGGCTTCCCGGTGATCCTGCTGCTGATCTTCGCCACGGTGTTCGGCGACCAGACGATCGACGTGCGCGGCGGGATCGACACCACCGCCTACTACGTGCCGGCGATCATCACGCTGGCGGTGATCTCGGCGACGATGCAGAACCTCGCGATGATGCTGGTGATCGCCCGCGAGGACGGCCGGTTGAAGCGAGGCCGGGGAACCCCTATGCCGGCCTGGGTGTTCATCGCCGGGCGGGTGGGCAACTCGATCGTCCTCGCCTTGGCCATGCTCGTCCTGGTCGCGGGGCTCGGTCGCATTCTCTACGGCGTCGCGATCCCCTGGGAGCAGCTTCCGGAGATCGTCCTCGTCCTCGTCGTCGGCGCCGCGGCCTTCTGCTGCCTCGGGATCGCGCTCACCGCGGCGATCCCCTCGCAAGACGCCGCCGCGCCGATTGTCAACGCGCTGCTCCTCCCGCTCTACTTCCTCTCCGGCGTCTTCATCCCCGAAGACGAGCTGCCGCAGGGCGTCACCGACTTCGCCAGTCACTTTCCCGTCCGTGATTTCTTCCAGGCCTTCTTCGACGCCTACATCCCCGGCGGCGCCGACGGGCTCGACTGGGGCAACCTCGCCGTCGTCGCCATCTGGGGCGTCGCCGGCCTCCTCCTCGCGATCCGCTATTTCCGCTGGGCCCCGCGCGGCGACTAGGACGCGGCACTGAATCCGGCTGCCCGTATAGCCTCCAGGGCCGAATGCTGCACCACGTTCTACTGGAGGTGTCCGACCTCGAGCGGAGCGCGTCGTTCTACGACTCGCTGCTCGCGCCCCTTGGCTGGCGGCGCCATTTCGAGGAGGACGAAACGGTGGGCTGGGGCATCGCCAAGCCTGTCTTCTTCATCTCCGCGCATCATGAGCCGAAGGCGGGCTTCGGGCTGCTCAGCTTCTCCGGCCTCGGCATCGTCGCCGTCAAGGCGGCGTGGGAAGGCGGTATGAACGCCGGTGGCGTCAGCGTTTCCGAGCCAGGCGAGCGCCGCTCCTATGGCTCCGGCTCCTACTCGGCGTTCCTCAAGGACCCCGACGGGTACGAGATAGAGATCACGATCGGGTCCGACTGACGTATCCGGGCCGGCTGGCTCAGCCCCATGACATCGACACATCTACTCCAGGAGGGTTTGACGCAATGGCTGTGAAGGTCGGCATCAACGGTTTCGGGCGGATCGGGCGCAACGTCTTCAGGGCTGCACATGCGGCCGGGGCCGACCTCGAGTTCGTCGCCGTCAACGACCTCACCGACCCGGCGACGCTCGCCCACATGCTCAAATACGACTCGATCCTCGGTCGCTTCCCGGGCGAGGTGAAGCTGGAGGGCGAGACGATCGTCGTCGACGGCACGCCGCTCGAGGTCCTCTCCGAGCGCGATCCCGCGGCATTGCCCTGGGGCGATCTCGGCGTCGACGTGGTGATCGAGTCGACCGGCTTCTTCACCGGCCGCGACGACGCCGCCAAGCACCTCGCCGCCGGCGCCAAGAAGGTGATCATCTCGGCCCCGGCCAAGGAGCCGGACGTGACCGTCGCCCTCGGCGTCAACTTCGACAGCGACTACGACCGCGACGAGCACGACATCATCTCCAACGCCTCCTGCACGACCAACTGCCTGGCGCCGCTGGCCAAGGTGCTTCACGACGAGTTCGGGATCGAGCAGGGCTTGATGACGACGATCCACGCCTACACGGCCGACCAGCGCCTGCAGGACATGCCGCACAAGGACCTGCGCCGGGCGCGCGCCGCGGCGATCAACCTGATCCCGACCACGACCGGCGCCGCCAAGGCGGTCGGGCTCGTGCTGCCCGATCTGAACGGCAAGCTGAACGGCCTCTCGGTGCGGGCCCCGGTGGTGACCGGCTCGGTCGTCGACCTCGTCTTCACGCCCTCCAGCCCGACCGACGTCGATTCCGTCAACGCCGCCGTCAAGGCTGCCGCCGAGGGGCCGCTGAAAGGCATTCTCGCCTACACCGAGGACCCGATCGTCTCCACCGACATCGTCGGCGATCCCCACTCCTCGATCTTCGACGCCGGCCAGACGATGGCGATCGGCGACGGCAAGCTGATCAAGGCGGTCTCCTGGTACGACAACGAGTGGGGCTACTCCAACCGCTGCGTCGAGCTGGCGGGCAAGGTCCTCTGATCCGGGCCGGATCAGGGCAGTGAGCTTCTCGAAGGCAAGCGTCCGCGACGCCGAGGTCGCCGGCAGGCGCGTCCTCGTCCGGGTCGACTTCAACGTCCCCCTGGATGGCGGCCGGGTGGCCGACGACACGCGGATCCGGGCTGCGCTGCCGACGATCGAGCTGCTGCGGGAGCGGGGGGCTTCGGTGGTGCTCGTCTCTCACCTGGGGCGGCCGAAGGGGAAGGTCGTGCCGGAGCTCTCGATGCAGCCGGTGGGAGAGCGCCTGTCCGAGCTGCTCGGCGGGGTCCTGGTCCGACAGGCGCCGGGCGTGGTCGGAGAGGACGTCGAGACGATGGCGGCGGGCCTCGGCGCAGGCGACGTGCTGCTGCTGGAGAACGTCCGCTTCGAGCCGGGCGAGACCGAGAACGACCCGGCGCTCGCCGAGTCGCTCGGGAGGCTCGCCGACATATACGTCAACGACGCCTTCGGCGCCGCCCATCGCGCCCATGCCAGCACGGCGGGAGTGGCAGAGCACCTGCCCGGCTACGCGGGGCTGCTGCTCGAGCGCGAGGTGACGGAGCTGACGCGGGTGGTCGAGGCGCCGCAGCGGCCGCTGCTCGTCGTCCTCGGCGGCGCCAAGGTCAGCGACAAGGTCGGGGTCATCGACCGCTTCCTCGAGGTTGCCGACGAGATCCTGATCGGCGGCGCGATGTGCTTCAGCTTCTTCCGCGCCCAGGGGATCGCCATCGGCAACTCGCTGGTCGAGGAGGAGGGTGTGACGCTGGCGGCCGAGGCGCTGGAGCGGGCGGCCGAGTCCAGCTGCGAGCTGCGGCTCCCCGTCGACCTCGTTCTCGGCGAGAGCTTCGACGCCGGCACGGAGGTGCGCGAGAGCGACGGCGTCGAGGTGCCAGACGGCTGGATGGGGCTCGACATCGGGCCGCGCAGCGCCGGCGCCTACGCCGAGGCGATCGGCGGCGCCGGCACCGTGCTCTGGAACGGGCCGATGGGCGCCTTCGAGCTGGCGCCGTTCGCGGCCGGCACCCGCGCGGTCGCCGAGGCCGTCGCCGCGGCGCCGGGCACGACCGTGGTCGGCGGCGGCGATTCCGTCGCCGCATTGCAGCAGTTCGGGCTCGCTGACAAAGTGGACTGGCTATCGACCGGAGGAGGAGCGTCGTTGGAGCTGCTGGAGGGAAAGAAGCTGCCCGGGGTGGAGGCGCTGCGCGATGCCTAGGACGCCTTACATCGCCGCCAACTGGAAGATGCACAAGACCGTCGCCGAGGCGGCCGAGTTCGTCGACGCGCTGCTGCCGCAGATCGCGGCGACGCAGAGCGACGTGGTGATCTGCCCGCCGTTCACGGCTCTGAGCGCCGTGGTCGAGCGACGCTACGGCACGGCGGTCAAGGTCGCCGCCCAGAACATGCACGAGGAGGCCTCCGGCGCGTTCACCGGCGAGGTCTCGGCCGCCATGCTGGTCGAGCTCGACGTCGAGGCCGTGGTCCTCGGCCACTCCGAGCGGCGCCAGCTCTTCGGCGAGACCGACGAGGCGCTGGCGCGCAAGGTGCCTGCCGCTCTCGCCGCCGGGCTGGAGCCGATCCTCTGCGTCGGCGAGACCGAGGAGGCGCGCGACGGCGGCCAGACCGAGGCCGTGCTGGAGCGCCAGCTGCAGGCCGACCTCAGCGGCGTCGAGGGGGGCAAGCTGAGCGACGTGGTGATCGCCTACGAGCCGATCTGGGCGATCGGCACCGGGCGCACGGCGACCCCCGAGCAGGCCCAGGAGGCCTGTGCCTACATCCGCGACCTGCTGCGCGAGCACGGCGGTGCGGCGGATGCCGTGCGGATCCTCTACGGCGGCTCGGTCAAGCCCGGCAACGCGGCAGAGCTGATGGGACAGCCCGACATCGACGGCGCCCTGGTCGGCGGCGCCAGCCTCGATGCCGCTGACTTCGCCGCCATAGTGAACGCCGCATGAGCTTCCGGTGCGCTTTGTGCCATCCATCCCGACATAAAGCGCACCGGAAGGGGTTGCGGTGACCGTCCCCTCGCTGGCGCTGGTCATCCTCGACGGCTGGGGGCTGGCCGAGCCCGGCCCGGGGAACGCGATCTCTCTCGCCGAGACGCCCGTCTTCGATCGCCTCTGGGAGAGCTTTCCCCACACGCAGCTCTCGGCGCAGGGGCGCGACGTCGGCCTGCCGGACGGCCAGATGGGGAACTCCGAGGTCGGCCACCTCAACCTCGGCGCCGGCGCGATCGTCAAGCAGGACCTGGCGCGGATCGACGACGCGATCGCCGACGGCAGCTTCTTCGAAAACGAGGCGCTCCTCACCGCCTGTGACCGCGCCCGCCGCAGCCCCCGCGGGCGACTGCACCTGCTCGGGCTCGTCTCCGACGGCGGCGTCCACTCCGGCTGGGAGCACATCGAGGCAACGATCGAGCTCGCTTCGCACGAGGGCGTCCCGGACGT
>DASUIY010000113.1:0-10214 GCA_036279555.1 Solirubrobacterales bacterium
TTCCACCCGGACGTTGGGACTGTTTTCAATCACCTGACTCGCCAAGGCGATCCCGTAGTCCAAGCGCTCGGAGGGAGTCAGCTTCAGTCGCTCTCGGATCAGCGTTCGGTCTATGCCGTAGTCACGTTGCTCGGTGTCGAGCGCCAGATCCTCACCGAGCAGATACAGCAGCTCCCGCAAGGTCTCGACCGAGGGCGAAATGCGATCGCGCTCGATCCGTGAAATCGCGGACTGGGTCGTGCTCGCACGCATCGCCAACTGCTTCTGGCTGACCCCGTGCCTCTCGCGGGCCTCTCTAAGCAATTCCCCAGGCGTACCCACACCAGGGAAGTATAGCAGATATGCACTTATTGCATATCTGCTATCAGCCGCCCAGGATCATGCAGGTGGCGATGCCGTGGGCGAGCAGCTTGCCGCTGTCGGCCGCGGTCAGGTTGGCCTCGGCGGTGGCCTGGCGGCGGCCGCCGTAGAGGACGTTGGCCTCGCAGAGGACGCGGCCGGTGTCGCGGGTGATCGGGCGCACGTACTTGGCCTCGAGGCCGAGCGAGGTGTAGCCGACGCCGGCCGGGAGGGTCGTGTGGACCGCGCAGCCGAGGGCGGAGTCGAGCAGGGTCGCGGCGTAGCCGCCGTGGACGACGCCGATCGGGTTGTAGTGCTCCTCGCCGGGCTCGCCCGCGAAGACGGCGCGGCCATCGCCGATCTCGATCGGCCCCATCCGCATCGTCACCGCGATCGGCGGCGGCGGCAGCTTGCCGGAGACGATCGCCTGCATGTACTCCATGCCGGTCATCGTCGCCCCGGCCGCCGCGGTCGGCACCGGGTCCTGCCAGACGAGGGTGCGCTCGCGCGTCGTCTCCGGGCTGGACTCGGCGAAGGCGAGGGCCGCGTCGACCGCCGTGCCGTCTTCGGCCGCCAGATGCCGGGCGCTCACCCGCCCCTCCGCCGCTCGCGGGCCCCGACCGGGCCCTGGAGCGCCTGTGGGCTCGCCGGGTAGATCAGGTCAGCCGTGATCTCCGCCTGGCTTATCGAGATCCGGGGAGCCTTGCTCCTCGGATGGTTTCTGTGCCTCGGGATCAGTCTCATCACAACCTCCATTCCAGGCTCACCCGCTGACTTTGTGTTTTCCGGCCACACCGGCCGGAAAAAGACGAAGTCAGCGGCATGGGTTGCTTGACGCAACTTTCATCGGCACCGACCCTACCTGAGTGAGTTGCTTGACGCAACCTTGTGTGCCAAGATCACTCTGTGCTGCGCAACGACTACCCAGGCCAGGTCTGCTCGATCGCCCGCTCTCTGGAGGTGATCGGGGAGCGCTGGACGCTGCTGATCGTGCGCGACGTGATGAACGGAAGGCGGCGCTTCGACGAGCTCCAGAAGGGCCTCGGCGTCGCCCGCAACGTGCTCTCCGCCCGCCTGCAGCGGCTCGTCGAGGAGGACATCCTCGAGCGCCGCGCCTACCAGCAGGGCCCCGAGCGGCATGAGTACTTCCTCACCGAGAAGGGCCTCGATCTCTGGCCCGCCCTGGTCGCGCTGCTTGCCTGGGGCGATCGCCACTCCCCCAACCCGGACGGCCCCCCGATGCTGATCGTCCACAAGGAGTGCGGCGGAGCCGTCAGCGACCGTGGCATCTGCGAGAGCTGCGGCAAGCTCCTCCACGCACGCGACGCGCGCCCGGTCCCCGGTCCAGGCCTGGAAAGCACCGGCGGCAAGGCGGAGGCAGTCGCGGCGCGCTAGCTTTGGCTGCGCGGCCAGGACGGCAAAAGCGACAGGAGGGTTGGCATGGCTACAGCGGCGGAGACTCAGGTACGCGACAGGATCTTCATCGGCGGCGAGTGGGTCGAGCCCGAGGGCTCGGAGACGATCGAGGTGATCAACTCGACCACCGAGGAGGCGATGGGAACGATCCCGGCCTGCACTCCCGGCGACGCCGACCGCGCGGTGACCGCGGCCCGCGAGGCCTTCGAGACGTGGTCGCAGACCAGTCGCGAGGAGCGCGCCGGCTACCTCAGCGCGATCGCCGCGGGGCTCGGCGAGCGCTCCGAGGAGATCGCGGCGACGATCGCCCAGGAGCTGGGCATGCCGCTGAAACTGAGTCAGATCATCCAGGCGGGCCTACCCACCGGGCAGTTCGCGGCGATGCCGGGGCTGATGGAGGAAGTCGCCTGGGAGGAGGAGATCGGCAACTCGCGGGTGCTGCGCGAGCCGGCCGGCGTGCTCGGCGCGATCACCCCCTGGAACTACCCCCTGAACCAGATCGCCGCCAAGGTCGCCCCCGCCCTCGCCGCCGGCTGCACCGTGGTGCTGAAGCCGAGCGAGGTCGTGCCGCTGAACGCCTTCATCCTCGCCGAGGTGATCGAGGCCGCCGGCCTTCCCGCCGGCGTCTTCAACCTCGTCACCGGCACCGGGCCCGTCGTCGGCGAGGCGATCGCCGGCCACCCCGGCGTCGACATGGTCTCCTTCACCGGCTCGACCCGGGCCGGCCGGCGCGTCTCCGAGCTCGCCTCGGCGACGGTGAAGCCGGTCGCGATGGAGCTCGGCGGCAAGTCGCCGAACGTGATCCTCGACGACGCCGACCTGGGCAAGGCCGTTCCCGACGGAGTCGCCAAGTGCTACCTCAACTCGGGCCAGACCTGCAGCGCCCTGACCCGGATGCTGGTCCCCCGCGAGAAGCTGGCCGAGGCCGAGCAGATCGCGGCCCAGACGGCCGAGGCCTTCACCCCCGGCGACCCGTTCGAGGACTCGACCCGGCTAGGCCCGCTCGTCTCCGAGGTGCAGCGCGAGCGCGTGCGCGGCTACATCGAGAAGGGCGAGGCGGAAGGAGCGAAGCTCGTCACCGGCGGCGCGGCGGCGCCCGAGGGCCTCGAGCGCGGCTACTTCGTCCGGCCCACGGTCTTCTCGGACGTGACGCCGGAGATGACGATCGCCCAGGAGGAGATCTTCGGGCCGGTGCTCTCGATCCAGCCCTACGACGGCGAGGACGACGCGGTGCGGATCGCCAACGACACCGTCTACGGGCTCGCCGGCGGGGTCTGGTCTGCGGACCAGGAGCGGGCGATCGGCATCGCCAAGCGGCTGCGGACCGGGCAGATCGAGATCAACGGCGGGGCGTTCAATCCGCTGGCTCCGTTCGGCGGGTACAAGCAGTCGGGGCACGGGCGGGAGAACGGCAGATACGCCATCGAGGAGTTGCTGCAAGTGAAGAGTCTTCAGCTCTGAGGGTGTTGGGCCGGCGGGTCCTGTCGCGGTTTTGGTGCCACCACCCCTGCGGTAGCTAAAGCTTCCTCGGGGTGGTCCCCCAAAACCGCGCCACCCCCCGGCAGAAGCGTCTTCGCTGAACAGCTGAACTGCAAACGGCTGCGATGAGTGCAAAGGCTTAGGCTCTCGCCGTGGATTTCGAGCTTTCTGACGAGCAGAGGCTGCTTCGCGACACGGTGCGGGAGTTCGCGCTGGCAGAGGTGAAGCCCGTGGCGGAGGAGCTGGACCGGGAGAAGCGCTTCCCTTACGAGATCGTCGAGAAGCTCGGGGGGCTTGGGCTTATGGGGATCCCGTTTCCCGAGGAGTACGGGGGTGGCGGGGCGGACACGCTGTCCTATGTGCTGGCGGTGGAAGAGCTGGCTCGGATCGACTCTTCGGTTTGCATCACGATGGCTGCGCACACTTCGCTGGGGACGATGCCGATCTACCTGTGGGGGTCGGAGGAGCAGAAGTCGGAGTGGCTGCCGCGGTTGTGCAGCGGGGAACGGCTTGCCTCGTTTGGGCTGACCGAGCCAGAGGCGGGGTCCGACGCCGGGAACGTGCGGACGACGGCGAAGCTCGAGGGCGGCGAGTGGGTGGTGAACGGGGCGAAGCAGTTCATCACCAACTCGGGGACGGACATCTCCGGATGCGTCTCGATCACCGCCGTGACGGGCGAGGCGAACGGGCGCAAGGAGATCTCCAACCTGATCGTTCCGACCGGGACGCCGGGCTATGAGTTCGGCGAGCCCTACCGAAAGATGGGCTGGAACGCGTCCGACACGCGGCCGCTCACGTTCGAGGACTGCCGGGTGCCCGAGTCCGGCCTGCTCGGCCGCCGCGGCGAGGGGTTCAAGAACTTCCTCCACATCCTCGACGGCGGCCGCATCGGCGTCGCCGCGATGGGCGTCGGCCTCGCCCAGGGAGCCCTCGACGAGGCAGTCGCCTACGCCAAGGAGCGCCAGGCATTCGGCCAGGCGATCTCCAAGTTCCAGTCGATCCAGGCCAAGATCGCCGACCTCTCGGCCCAGATCGAGGCGGCCCGCCTGCTCACCTGGCGGGCGGCGCTGGAGAAGGAGGCGGGCAAGTCGTTCACCCTCACCGCCGCCCAGGCAAAGCTGATCACCGGCCGCCTCGCGGTGCGGGCGACCGAGGAGGCGGTGCAGATCCACGGCGGCTACGGCTACATCGAGGAGTACCCGGTCTGCCGCTTCTACCGCGACGCCAAGATCCTCACCATCGGCGAGGGCACCGACGAGGTGCAGCAGATGGTGATCGCCCGCCAGCTCGGCTGCTGAGGGCCACTGGGAACTAGCTGCGTTGCCTGAATCCCATCATCGTCACAGCCTACCTAAAATTAGGTGATTTTTCAACCTAGAAATAGGGAGAGAAAAAGGCGCAATGGGCGCCGGGTCAGCCGGGCTGCGAGGTAACCGACCCCTCGGCGCGGCCCGCGACCTCCGCCGCCCTCCCCACGCGCTCGCCGATGCCGTAGTGGGCGCAGATCGTCAGCTCGTGCTCGCGCAGCAGCGGCCGGGCCGGGTCGACCACCGGGGAGCTGCGGATCGTCCGGCCGGCATGAGCGGCCCAGATACGGCCGGCACCCGCGGCGCAATCGCGCAAGGGAACCACCACCAGGGTCCTTCCGAAGCGACCCTGCTTGACGATCAGCCAGGTGGGATCGCCGCTCTGCGCGTCGGCGAAGAGTCCGTGAACCTGGCCGACGCCGGCACCATCGGAGTCATCGACCCCGTATCCGATCCAGCTTCTCGCCTCGTTCGGCGAGAAGGCGGCCGGGGCCGGCGAGTCACCCATCGGCCTGCCTATCGAGCAGCTCCGAAGCGGCGCTCGCCGGGTCGAGCTCGCGCCGCACCACCCGCTCCAGCAACTCGGCGGTCTCCGGATCACCGGCGGCCGTCGCCTCCATCTGCCGCCGCATCCGCGAGGCGGCGATCCCGAGCACCTCGTTGCGCAGGTTGCGGGCGCGGCGCTGCTCCAGCGTCCCGGCGGCCTCGATGTGGGCGCGGTGCCTGGCGATCGCCTCGGCGAGCTCAGCCACCCCCTCCCCACGCGCAGCCTCCGTGCGCAGGATCGGCACCTGCCAGCCCTCCGGGTCGTGGGAGAGCGCGAGCACGCCGCGAACCTCGCGCACCATCGTGTCGGTCATCGGGTGGTCGGCCTTGTTGACGACGATCACGTCGGGGATCTCCATCACACCCGCCTTCAAGGCCTGGATCGAGTCGCCCGAGCCCGGCATCAGGGCGAGCACGATCGTGTCCGCGTGGTCGACGATGTCGATCTCGGCCTGGCCGACGCCCACGGTCTCGATCAGGACGTCGTCCTTGCCGGCCGCGTCCATCGCCAGGGCGACCTGCAGGGCCGCCTCCGAGAGGCCGCCGAGCGCCCCGCGCGAGGCCATCGAGCGGATGAAGACGCCGGGGTCGAGGAAGTGCTCGGAGAGCCTGATCCGGTCGCCCAGCAGCGCCCCCTGGGTGAAGGGGCTGGAGGGATCGATCGAGAGCACGGCGACCTGGCGATCGGCCTTGCGCAGCTCCGCGGTGAGAGCGCCGATCAGGGTGCTCTTGCCGACGCCGGGCGGTCCGGTGAAGCCGACGATCCGCGCCTTGCCGGTGCGCGGATAGACCTCGCGCACCAGCTCCCAGCCGGCCGGGTCGTCGGACTCGATCAGCGTGATCGCCCGCGCCAGGGCGCGCTTGTCCCCGGCGACGAGACGCTCGGAGAGCGAGGCGGTCTTGGCGGTGTCGGCCATCGCTGCGCCAGTCTAGAGTCCCGGCCGCCGTGATCCGCCGCGCAAGATTCCTCGCTCGCAACGGGATGCTCAACCACCGCTACGGGAAGCTCCTCTGGCGCTACCTGTGGCGCCGCCTGCTGACGCGTGCCGGGCGCCGCTGGCGCACCGCCGGGATGCTCTTCCTCGGGCGCGGGCTCGAACTCGAGGTCGGCCGCAAGGGGCGGCTCGAGTTCGGCCGCTTCGTCTGGATCGGCGACGGGACGAAGATCCGCTGCCACGAGGGCCGGGTCGAGATCGGCTCGAAGACCGTGATGGGACAGGAGTGCACGATCTCCGCCTACCAGCGGGTCCGGATCGGCGAGCAGTGCGTGATCGCCGACCGGGCGATGTTCATCGACTTCGACCACGGCGTGGTCGAAGTCGAGCGGCCGATCCGCCAGCAGGGGATCTACAAGCGCGACGTCGAGGTCGGCTCCAACGTCTGGATCGGCTACGGGGCCTGCATCCTGCGCGGCGTCAGCGTCGGCGACAACTCGGTCGTCGGCACCAACTCGGTGGTGACCAGGGACGTCCCTGCCAACGCGGTCGTCGCCGGCATCCCGGCCCGGATCATCAGGATGCGCGAGGCGCCGCAGGAGCTGCGCTGGGACCACCCGGTCGAGCCGGACCCGGAGGCCTGGACGACGCTTCAGCCGCCGGCTTCCTAAGCCGGTTGGTCAGGCGCTCAGTCGAGCACCCCGGGAAGGGTCCGAAGCCCCCGTTCGCGGGCGGCTCGGTGCAGCCGAGCATCCCATGTGGCAAAGATCAGGCCTTCGACTGAAAGGCTGAGAGCCGAGGCAAGGTGGATGGCGTCCATGGCACGCAACCCGCTTACGAGAGCGACCTGCGCGGCGTGCTCGGCCAAGTCCCGGTCGAGCTCGACGACATCGCATCCGATTGTCCAGTCGCGCCTAACCCTTTTGACGTCCTCTGGCTCTCCCGCGCGCGCGACGGCGCGCATCGTCTCGACGAAGCCAATCCGGCACATCGACCAGGTGTCCTCGCCACTCATCGCATCGAGGACGGCATCGCTGCCCTCCTCGTCGACATAGCGCTTGACCAGCGCACTCGCATCCAAATAGAGGCTCAACGCTCTTCTTCGCGTTCGGCGAGAATGATGGCCGAGGCCGATCGTCCGGTTTTCCGCGGGGGAGGCGGGTTCTTGGGGATGGAACCCGAGGCCGGCGTCACCTTGCCTTCGGCGATCAGCTTGCGCATCTGCATCTCAGCCGGGTCGGTTTCGGGCGGAAGAAGGTCCGCGACGTAGCGGCCGCGACGGGTGACTCTCACTCGCTCTCCCTTCTCGACTCGCTTGATCACACTGCCGAGCTTCATCCGCAACGCCCCGATTCCGATCTCTCGCATGTGGTCATGGTAAGTGCCGGGTCCAGCCCGATCCGGCCTGCAAGGACTCTATCAGAAATGAGGGTTATTGTCTGCCAGATGATAAGTTTCCTCAATAGATCGTTGCGCGGTCGCTCTACTGTGGCGGTGCTGTCGCGCTCGCGATGTGGACTATGCATCCGCCAGCGAGAACAATGCCGCCAATGGACATCGCCGCCGTGTTCGGAGAGAACCTCGCCCGCTGCCGCAAGCGCGCGGACATGTCGCAGGAGGAGCTGGGCATTCGCGCCTCCCTGCATCGCACCGAGGTCAGCCAGTTGGAGCGCGGACTGCGGGTCGCCCGTATCGACACCCTGGTCAAGCTTGCGGGCGCGCTCGGCGTCGCCCCCGGCGAGCTGATCGAAGGAATTGACTGGAGTCCCGGCAGCACGACTGCCGGACAGTTCATGCCTGCGAGGAAACCGCAGCCGGAGCTGAGCTGACTCAGGCGGCGCTGGTCTCGCCGACCAGGTCGGCGTAGACGCCGGCCGTCCGCTCGGCGACGTCGGCCCAGTCGAAGCGGCGCAGGTGCTCGTAGGCTTCGGCGACGAGGCTGCGGCCGAGCTCGTCGTCGGAGAGGACGCGGATCGCGACCTCGGCCAGCGCTTCGGGGTCGTGGGCGCGGAAGCGCAGGCCCGCCTCCTCGTGCGGGACGACCTCGCGCAGGCCACCGGTGTCGGCGACGATGCAGGGGCAGCCGCTGGCCATCGCCTCGAGGGCGACGAGCCCGAAGGGCTCGTAGATCGAGGGGACCACGGTCAGGTCGGCGATCCGGTAGAGCGAGTGCAGCACGTCGTCGCCGATCCAGCCGAGGAAGGTGCCGTGCTCCATCAGCCCCAGCTCCTCGGCCTGTTTGTGCAGCTCGGCCTCGTGCGTGCCCGAGCCGGCGATCAGGAAGCGAGTCCCCGGCACCTCTTCGATCAGGCGCGGCATCGCCTCGAGGGCGAGCTGGAACCCCTTCTCGTAGACGAGGCGCCCGATCAGCAGCACCAGCTTCTCCTCGGACCCGGCGAACTCCGAGCGCAACCGCGTCAGCTCCTCGGGGTCCTGCGGCTGCAGGTCGCCGGGGTCGATCCCGTTGGGGATCACCGAGATCCGCTCCTCTTCGACGCCGAAGATGTCGGCGACCTGCTCGCGCATGTAGTGGGAGCAGGCGATCACCCTGTCGGAGCGGTTGGTGATCCAGCGCTCGACGCCGTGGATGTAGGTCTGCGGGTGCTTGTCGACCCAGCCTTGGTGGCGGCCGTGCTCGGTTGCGTGGATCGTCGTCACCAGCGGCGCGCCGAAGCGCTTTGCAAGGTGGTCGCAGGCGTTGGCGACCAGCCAGTCGTGGCCGTGGACGAGATCGAAGCTGTAGCGGTCGCCGAGCTCGACCCCGGCGGCGAGCATGTCGGAGTTCATCCGCTCGACCCAGGCGACGAACTCGCCCAGGTCGGTCGGCCGCTTCGGCTCGCGGATGCGGTGGATGACGACTCCGCCGCTGCGCTCCTCGGCCGGCGACTCCTCGCCGCCGCGGGTGAGGACGTGGACCTCGACATCGCGGTCGACCAGCCCCTCGGAGAGCTTGCGCACGTGGCGTGCGAGACCTCCCTCGATCAGAGGCGGGTACTCCCAGGAGAGGATCAGAACACGGGTCACGGTTGGAAGAGCGGCGTGAGGCTCAGGTCCGGGGCGAGTGCGCGCATGCGCGGATCGGCGATGGCCGGGGAGTCTATGGCCTCCAGGGCAGCTTGTGAGTGGAGTATCGCCCGCTGGAAGGCGTAGTCCCCTGCCTGGCCCCGCTTGTCGAGGAAGGCCCAGTCGCTCGCCTGCGTCGCCAGCAGCTCACGCGCGGCCCGTATCGCGGCGCCGCTATGCAGGCCCGCGGAGAGGGCCTTCAGCAACCGCAGCTCCAGCCGCCGAGCCCCCCAGGCGAGGTCGGAGACCGCCGGCGAGTCCCAGGTGCTGAGGTCCTTTTCCTCGCCCCAGGTGGAGGGAGAAAGCGGCCGCTCGACCGGTGGGTGCTCGGCCAGGGCCTCGGGGACGGTGAGCAGCCGGATCCCGGCGGCGGCGGCCCCGGCGAGCACCTCGCGCAGCCAGATCGCGCCCTCCGACCACCAGTGCCCGAGCAGCTCGGTGTCGATCGCGAAGACGAGCAGCCCGCGGCGGCCGCGCGAATCGGCGAACTCGCGCAGGCGGCCGGCGGCGGCGGCGAGGAACTCCCCCGCCTGGCGGCGCGCCGCCGCCTCTGCCGCGGCGGGGTCATAGCCGCCGCCGCCGACCTTCCAGATGCGCACGCCGCGCAGCGATTTGCCGGCGAACTGGGCATGCGCGGGGTCGGAGGGGTAGCCATCGAGCGACCAGAGCCACTGGATCGCCTCCCAGTCGATCGAGAGGGCGACGGGCCCGGCCTCGGTGGCCACGGGCTCCAGCGCGTCGAGGGACTCGCGATGGGCGCTTTGGTCCACGCAGAACCAGCGGACCCCCTCGTCCGCCAGGCGCCACTCCAGCCCCGGGACGTAGGCGCACTCGGGCAGCCAGAACCCCCCGTCCCAGCCGAAACGCCGGCGGTGCGAGCGGATGCCGGCGTCCAGCTGCAGGCGCAGGCCCTCGCGGGTTGCCAGCAGCGGCAGCACCGCGTGGGTCGCCGAGGAGGTCGCGAGCGTGACGCGACCCTCCTCCGCCGCGGCCCGGAACGGTCGCAGCGGGTCCCCCCCGTGCCCGTCGAGCAGCTCGAGCGCGTGCCGGTAGCGGGCCAGCTCCCCCTCGCAGGCGTCGCGGCACTCGGCCGGCACCTGCGGCGCATCGGCTTCAGCGGCGCCAATCC
>DASUIY010000114.1:0-6911 GCA_036279555.1 Solirubrobacterales bacterium
CCCAGAAATACGGCCACGACGACATCCGCAACGTGCTCGAGCGCGCCAGCGCCCGCGAGACCGCCGCCCGGGTCGCAGCCGGCTCGATCGCCCGCGGCTTCCTCACGGCTCTCGGCGTCAGCGTCCATAGCCACGTCACCCAGATCGCCTCCGTGACCGCACCCGAGCAGCCCGATCTCCGCCCGGAGGATTTCGCGGGCGTCGACGAGGACCCCGTCCGCTGCCTCGACGCCGAGGCGAGCGCGGCGATGGTCTCGGAGATCAACCGCCTGCGCAAGGCCAACGAGAGCCTCGGCGGCACCTTCGAGGTGCGCGCCTTCGGCCTCGTCCCTGGCCTCGGCTCCCATATCTCTTGGGAAGACCGCCTCGACGGCCGCCTCGCCGGCGCCGTCGCCTCGATCCAGTCGGTCAAGGGGGTCTCGATCGGGGAAGCGTGGGACGTCGCCGGCCGGCCCGGCTCCGAGGCCCACGACGAGATCTTTTGGTCGCAGGAGCGCGGCTACTTCCGCGAGACCAACCACGCCGGCGGCCTCGAGGGCGGGATGACCAACGGGCTGCCGCTCTCGGTACGTGCCGCGATCAAGCCGATCTCGACCCTGACCAAGCCGTTGCGCTCGGTCGACACCGAGACGAAGGAGCCGGCGCAGGCGCTGCGCGAGCGCACCGACTCGACCGTGGTGCCGGCGGCGGCGGTCGTCGCCGAGGCGATGGTCTGCCTCGCCCTGGCCCGCGCCTACCGCGAGAAGTTCGGCGGCGACCACATCGACGACGTTCTCGCCGCGGTCGAGGCCTACAAGCAGCGCATCGACTTCCGGGGGTGAGTCCCGTATTGACCGTGTTATCGACGGTGAAAGCGGGGCGGGTCCGGTGATGCGGCCCGCGATCGTCTTCATCGGTTTCATGGGGGCGGGAAAGTCGACGGCCCTTGCCGCGGCTCGCGAGGCGGGCCTGGAGACGACCGAGATCGACGCGCTGATGGAAGAGGCGTTCGGCAAGCCGATCCGGGAGGCCTTCGAGGAGGACGGGGAGGCCGCCTTCCGCGAGCGCGAGGCCGAGGTGGTCGGCTCGTTTCTGGAGAAGGCCGACGGCGGGGCGATCGCGCTCGGCGGGGGCAGCGTCCTCTCCGAGCGGGTCCGGGAGGCTCTCGACCGCCACGTGGTCGCCTGGCTTCAGGTCGGCGCCGGTCAAGCCTGGGAGCGGATAGCGCGCAGCGACCGCCCGCTGGCGACCGGCGCCGAGGACGTCGCGCGCCTGCTGGAGGAGCGGTTGCCGCACTACGAGGCGCTTGCCGACGCGATCGTGCCGCCGGGAGACCGCGAAGTGGCCGCCCGCGCGATGCCGTCGCTGCTGGCCCTTGTCGGCATGCCCTCCGGGACGAAGATGCTCTGGGCGGCAAGCGCATCGGGCGAGTACCCGGTGCTGGTCGGGCCGGGTCTCCTGGGAGAGGGAGAGTGGCCCCTGCCCGGCCGCCGCTTCTGCGTCACCGACACCGTCGTGGGCGCCCTCTACGCGGAGCGTCTCGAGCCGCTCGCCGCCAGGGTCGCGGTTGCGCCGGGGGAGTCGGCGAAGACGATGGCCGAGGCGGAGCGGGCCCTGCGCGAGCTGGCCCGTTCCGGGATGACCCGAGAGGACCATCTGGTCGCCCTCGGCGGCGGCGTGGTCGGCGACCTGGCGGGACTCTGCGCCCACCTCTACCAGCGCGGGGTCCCCGTCGTGCAGGTCCCGACCACCCTCGTGGCCCAGGTCGACTCCGCCTACGGCGGCAAGACCGGCGTCGACCTCCCCGAGGGCAAGAACTACGCGGGCGCGTACCACCTGCCGGCGGCCGTGATCGCCGACACCTCGACGCTGGCGACGCTGCCGGCCGAGGAGCTCGCGGCAGGTTTCGTAGAGCTGCTGAAGACCGGATTGCTCGCCGGAGGCGAGCTCTGGGAGCGGGCGAGGGCGCTCGAGTCGCTCGACCCGGAGTCGCTCGCCCCGCTGGTCTTCGCCTGCGCGCGCTTCAAGTGCGGGGTGGTCGCCGCCGACGAGCGCGACGCAGGCCTGCGCGCCGTCCTCAACCTCGGTCACACGGTCGGCCACGGGATCGAGGCGGCGAGCGGCTACGAGCGCTACCGCCACGGCGAGGCGATCGGGCTGGGCCTGCTGGCGGCGCTGCGGCTCTCCGGTGCGCCCGAGCTGCGCGAAGAGGTCGAGTCGATCCTGGGCCGCCACGGCCTTCCGCTGGCGCTCGACCCCGGCGTCGGCGTCGACGCCACGCTCGCGGCGCTGGAACGCGACAAGAAGCGCACCGCTGCGGGGGTCGGCTTCGTGCTGCTTTCCGAGCCGGGAGAGCCCCGTACGGGGGAGCTGGTCGATCCGGCTAAGGTCCGCGCAGCCGTGGAGGAGTTGATCCAGTGACCAGCGCCCACAACCGCGTCGCCGTCCTGCACGGCGTCAACTTCGACATCCTCGAGCGCCGCGACCCCGAGGTCTACGGCGGTCTCTCGCTCGCGGAGCTGGAGCGGAAGATCGGCGGCTGGGCCCGCGAGCTGGGCCTGGAAGCGATCTTCTTCCAGACCAACTCCGAGGGAGAGTTCGTCGAGTACCTGCATAGGGTTCCCGAGCTGGCCGACGCCATGCTCGTCAACGCCGGGGCCTGGACTCACTACAGCCGGGCGATCGCCGACGCGCTGGACGTGGCCCGCCTGCCCGCGGTCGAGGTCCACCTCTCCGACGTCGAGGCCCGCGAGGGCTGGCGAAAGCTCTCCGTCTTCGACGGCCTGGTCCTGGCGAAGATCGCCGGCAAGGGCCCCGACGGCTACCGCGACGCGCTCGAGCTGCTCGCGACCGAGCTGGGCACGAGCGCCCCTTGACCGAGTCCCGGGGAGACCGCCTCGCCGCCCTCGTGGCCGAGCGCGAGCTGGACCGGCTGCTCGTCACCGACCTGGTCAACGTCCGCTACCTGACCGGCTTCGGCGGCACCAACGGGGCCTGTGTCTGCGGCGCCGAGGCGCGAGTCTTCTTCACCGACTTCCGCTACACCGAGCGGGCCGAAGCCGAGGTCGACGGCTGGGAGGTGATCTCGGTCTCCGACGACTGGCTCGGTGGGATCGCCGCCCACCTGGCCGGGCGGACCGGTTTCGAGGATCAGCAGATGGCCGTCCGCACGCTGGGGAAACTCGAGGCGAAACTGCCCGACGGCGTCACCCTGGAGGGCGCGGGGGGGGCGGTCGAGAAGCTGCGCCGGGTCAAGGACGAGGCCGAGCTGGCTGCGATCGCCGCCGCCTCCGAGCTTGCCGATGAGGTCTGGGGCTGGTCGCTGGAGCGCGGGCTGGCCGGGCGCAGCGAGCTCGACGTCGCCCGCGCCGCCGAAGCACGGATGCGGGAGCACGGGGCCGAGCCCTCCTTTCCCGCGATCGTAGCCGCGGGCCCGAACGGCGCCCTGCCGCACGCCGAGCCCGGCGAGCGCGAGATCGGCCGCGGCGAGCTGGTCGTCTTCGACATGGGGGCGAAGCTCGACGGATACTGCTCCGACGGCACCCGCACCTTCGCCACCGGCGAGCCGGGCGAGCGCGGCCGCGAGGTCTACGAGGTCGTGCGAGCGGCGCAGGAGGCGGCCCTCGGCGCCGTTCGCGCCGGCGCATCCGCCGAGGCGGTCGACGCCGTCGCCCGCGAGCGGATCGCAGCCGCCGGGCACGGCGAGCGATTCGGCCACGGCCTCGGCCACGGGGTCGGCCTCGAGGTGCACGAGGAGCCGCGCGTCTCGCCGCGCTCGGAGGACGTGCTCGAAGCCGGTGAGGTGGTGACGGTCGAGCCGGGGGTCTACCTGCCGGGCGAGCTGGGCGTGCGCATCGAGGACCTGGTCGTCGTCACGGCAGAGGGCCACCGGAACCTCAGCAGCCTGCCCAAGGAGCTGCAGCTCGTCGAGTAGCGAAGATGCAGACAAAGGCATTCGGGCGGGAGGACCGCTGCAGGTTCAAGTCGAAGCGCCGAACGGCCGATGTCACCGCGTGATCGCAAGCACCGAGATCGCGAGCGCCGTGCGCGCCACTGCCGAGACGGAGACGTTGCGGCCGCCGGACTCGCTGGCCGAGATCCGAGACGACGCCCGCCGTGAGCGCCTGCTCGACATGCAGGTACGGCTGCGCCCGTACAGGACAGCCTGTTTCGCGATCCTCGCCCTGGCGCTGGCCTCGGTCTCCTCGGAGGTCGGCTGGTGGTGGGTCGTGCCGCTCACGGCCGGCCTTGCGGGTTTCACGGTCGCCGACCATTTCATGCAGAACAGCCGCCACCCGAGCCTCTGGGCGGCCACGGCGTGGGGGATCCTGCCGTTGCTGCTCGGAGACGCGGTCGTCACCACCGGCGGCGCGACCAGCCCGGTCCTGATGTGGTTCGCGCTGCCCGCGGTGACGCTGGGGGCGCGGTTCGCGCCGCGCGGGATCGCCATCGGCACCGCCTACATCCTGGCGCTGCTGTACGTCAGCACCTTCGGGCTCGACAGGGCGACCGCGATCGAGCACCACCAGGACGTGATCGCCGCCGCCGCCCTCGTCCTCAGCACCGTGATCCTCTCCGGCGCCCTGGTCGAGTCCGACCGTGCCCACCGCCGCCGCGCGACCCTCGACCCGCTGACCGGCCTCTTCAACCGCAATGCGCTCGAGCAGCGCCTCGCCGAGCTCGACGGCCAGCCGTCCAACCAGGAGGAGGGCCTCTCTCACGCCCTGCTGCTCTGCGACCTCGACCATTTCAAGGGAGTCAACGACCGGCTCGGCCACGCCGCCGGGGACGCCGTGCTCCAGGACGTCGCCTACACGATGCGGGCGACCCTGCGCGCCGGCGACTCGATCTACCGCGTCGGCGGCGAGGAGATCCTGATCATCCTTCCCGGCGCCGACGAAGAGGCGGCTGTGGAGATCGCCGAACGCCTGCGCCAGGCGGTGCGACGCCGCCGGCCGGTCGGCGTGGCCGTGACCGTGAGCGTCGGGGTCGCCGTCTCCCAGTCCGACGTCGTCAACACCGACGATCTCGTAGCGCGCGCGGACGCCGCGCTCTACTCCGCAAAGGAGAGCGGTCGCGACAAGGTGGTAGTCGGGTCCTGAGGCGATTTCAGCGGGCTAGATCGACCTTGTGATCCAGGCGGGCCGCGAAGGCTGCGATCAGCTCGACGGTCGCCTCGACGTCGGCCAGGTCGACCATCTCGACCGGGGAGTGCATGTAGCGCAGTGGGATCTCGACCAGGCCCGTGGGGATGCCCGAGCGGGCGAACTGGACGGCGTCGGCGTCGGTGCCGGTCGAGTTGCCGGAGGCACCGAGCGTGTGCTCGATCCCGGCCTCTTCAGCGGTCTCGGCCAGCAGCTCGAAGACCTTGGGGGAGAGGGTGGAGCCGCGATAGATCACCGGCCCGGAGCCGAGCGCGTGGGTGCCCAGCTCCTTCTCGTCGATGCCGGGCGCGTCGGTGGCGTGGGTGACGTCGACGACCACGGCTAGATCCGGCTCCACGGCGAAGGCCGAGGTGCGGGCGCCGAAGAGGCCGATCTCCTCCTGCACGGCGGCGATCGCCGCGAAGCTGCCGCTCAGCGAGCCGCGCTCATGGCAGCGGCGCAGCGCCTCCAGCGCGACGTAGGCGCCGAGCCGGTTGTCCATCGAGCGGGAGATCGTGCGAGTGCCGGCGAGGCGCTGGGGCTCGCTCGCGATCACCACCGGGTCGCCGACCCGGACCAGCTCGGCGGCCCCCTCGCGGTCGGCTGCGCCGACGTCGATGTGCAGGCCCTTCAGCTCGACCACCTTCTTGCGCGCTTCGGCGTCGAGCAGGTGCAGCGGCTTGCGCCCGACGACGCCGGGCACCGGTCCGTTCCTTCCCTGGATCTCGACTCGCTGCCCGACCAGGATCTGCGGGTCCCACCCTCCGATCGGCGCGAACCAGAGGAAGCCCTTCTCGTCGATGTGGCGGACGACCAGGCCGATCTCGTCGATGTGGCCGACGACGGCCAGGAGCGGCGAGGCCTCGCCGACGCGGGCGACCGAGGAGCCGATGCCGTCTGTCGAGAGCGAGGCGAAGGAAGCCTCCTCGCGCCAGACGGCGGCCGCGGGCGCCTCGTAGCCCGAGGGGGCGGGGACGCGGAGCAGCTTGTCGAGCAGTCCGGGGGTCTCGCTCACAGGGGCGGCAGTATGTCGATTCGAACAGACGCCTTAAGTGAATTCGAATAGCGTTGCCGGGGTGAGCGCAAACGACTCCGTCGCCCTGGTCACCGGCGCTTCGAGCGGCATCGGCGAGGCCGCCGCGCGGCGGCTCGCCCGCGAGCCCGGCCTGGAGCTGATCCTCGTCGCGCGGCGCGAGGAGCGCCTGCGGGCTCTCGCCGAGTCGCTGCCCTGCAAGGCCACCTACGTCGCCGTGGACCTGACCGCTGCCGACGCGCCCGAGCGAGTCCGCGCCCATGTCGCCGAGCAGGGCGGCCGGCTGACGCTGCTGGTCAACAACGCCGGAGCCGCCTGGCGCGGCACGTTCGGCGAGGGCGGTCACGCCAACATCCACCGCCACATGGAGCTGAACTTCGACGCGGTCGTCCGCCTCACCGAGGCCCTGCTGCCGGTGCTGCGCGCCTCCGCTCCCAGCTCGATCGTCAACGTCGCCAGCACCGCGGGCCGCGTCGCCCGCGCCGGCACCGGCTCCTACTCGGCCAGCAAGTTCGCGCTGGTCGGCTGGACCGACTCGCTCTACGCCGAGGAGCGCTCCAACGGGGTCCACGTCGGCCTCGTCCTTCCCGGCTTCATCGCGACCGAGGGCTTCCCGGCGACCGAGCTGCGCGAGAAAGCGCTGACCCGGTGGATCGTCTCCAGGCCCGAGCGGGTCGCCGAGGCGATCGTCGAGACGGGGCTGCGAGGAAAGGCCGAGCGCTACGTCCCGCGCGGCTACGCGATCGCGGCGGCGT
>DASUIY010000115.1:0-15240 GCA_036279555.1 Solirubrobacterales bacterium
GCAGCCCGGTGCGCACCAGCGAGGTCGCCGGGTCGGTTATGCCGGAGTCGAGCCGCAAGGCCGCCTGCGGCGCGTCGGCGGCGCGGGCGAAGAGGTTGATCATCTCGCCGGCGCTCTTCGGAGCCGGGTCGGTGAGGTGGAAGGCCTGGCCGTCGAGCCCCGGCTTGTGGGCGATGTGGTCGATCGCGTCGGCCACGTAGTCGACCGGGACGATGTTGATCTCGCCGCCTTCCATGCCGACCGCAGGCAGCCAGGCCGGCAACACCCTGCGCGCCCGCTGCAGCAGCTTGAAGGCGTAGTAGGGCCCGTCGATCTTGTCGATCTCGCCGGTGCGCGAGTCGCCGACGACGACCCCGGGCCGGTAGACCCGCCAGGGCCGGGGGCACTCCTCGCGCACGACCCGCTCGGACTCGTGCTTGGTGCGGAAGTAGGGGTGGGTGTCGAGGTTCTCGGCCTCCTCGAACATGTCCTCGCGCCACTCGCCCCTGTAGAGGCCGGCGACCGCGATCGAGCTGACCTGGTGGAAGCATCCCGCCTCGATCGCCCCGGCCAGTTCGACCGCGTGGCGGGTGCCCTCGACGTTGGCGATCTCCTGAGCCTCGGCGCCGGCGGCCAGGTCGTAGATCGCGGCAAGGTGGAAGAAGTGGTCGACGTCGCCGCGCAGCGTGACCAGGTCCTCCTCGGAGACCCCGAGCCCGGGCTGGGCGAGGTCGCCGGAGATCGGCACGACCCGAGCCCCGTTCGGCCCCCAGGAGGTGCGCAGCTCCTCCAGCCGGCCACGCGACCCGGCGCGGACCAGGGCGTAGATCGTCCCCTCGCGGTGCAGGAGCCGCTGCACGAGGTTGCGGCCGATGAATCCGGTTGCCCCGGTGACGAAGTAGTTCATCGCTGTTTCATACACTCATTCCAAGAATGGCGCAAACGGCGACCCTGCAGATCGAGATGCCCGAGATGGGCGAGTCGGTCACCGAGGGCATCGTGCTCGAGTGGCACGTCGCCGAGGGGGACTTCGTCCGCGAGGGGGACACGGTCGTCGAGGTGTCGACGGACAAGGTCGACGCCGAGGTGCCGGCGCCTGCGGACGGGACCATTACCAAGCTGCTTGTTGCCGTGGACGACGAGGTTCCCGTAGGAGCCCCGATGGCTGAGATGGAGGCCGGCGAGGCCGCCGACGAGCGCCCGCCCGCGGGTCCTGTCGCTGCAGGGGACCCACCGCCCCCTGCGGTCGCTAAAGCGTCCTCGGGGGCGGTCCCCCCTACAGCGCCACCCGCGGGAGATTCGGTTGAGGGCGAGACTGCCGCTTCCAACGGCGCCGACGGAGTGCGGGCGACGCCCGTCGCCCGGCGCGTTGCCAAAGAGATTGGCGTCGACCTGGGCTCGGTAGCTGGTAGTGGGCCCGGGGGGAGGGTGACCAAGGACGACGTGCTGGCGGCTGGGAATGGCGCTGCGCCTGCGGCGGTTGGTGAGGAGAAGGCTCTCAGGGGGCCGGCGGGGATGCTGGCTCAGGCTATGGACGAGAGCCTGGAGGTGCCTACGGCCACCTCGTTCCGGACGGTTGCGGTGGACACGCTGGATGCGAAGCGCAAGGCTCTGAACGGGTTGCTGAAGGAGCGGGGGATGAAGGTCTCCTTCACCCACCTGGTCGCCTGGGCGATCGTGCAGGCGGCGAAGCGGCACCCGGTGATGACGCGGGTCTTCGAGCGGCGCGACGGCAAGCCGTTTGCGCTGGAGGGCGGGCCGGTCAACCTCGGCATCGCCGTCGACGTGGAGCGCAAGGACGGCTCGCACAGCCTGATGGTGCCGGCGATCAAGGGGGCCCAGGAGCTCGATTTCGCCGCCTTCCACAGCTGCTACGAGGAGCTGATCACCAAGACGCGGGAGAGCAAGCTCACCGCCGACGACTTCCAGGGCACCAACATCTCGCTGACCAACCCGGGTGGGATCGGCACCGTCGCCTCAGTCCCCCGCCTGATGAGCGGGCAGAGCGCGATCATCGCCACCGGGGCGATCGCCTACCCGCCCGAGTGGGCCCACGCCTCGCCCGACCGCCTGCGGCAGCTCGGCGTCTCCAAGACGATGATGCTGACGTCGACCTACGACCACCGGGTGATCCAGGGAGCCGAGTCGGGCGAATTCCTGCGCAGCATCGAGCAGCTGCTGCAGGGCGAGGACGGCTTCTACGAGGGGGTCGCGGCGGACCTCGAAATCGACGCGGCGCCGATCTCATCCGCCCACCCCGCATCGGCCTCCGCCCCACCCCTGGGCGCACAGCAGCCGGCAGAGGAGATGGCCGTCACCACCACCCAGCCCGACGAGGAGCTGCTGCAGGCGGTTCAGGCCGCCACCTCGCTGCTCAAGGGCTACCGCACGCACGGCCACCTCGCCGCCCGGCTCGACCCGCTCGGGCGAGAGCCCAAGGGCGATCCGGCGATCCAGCCCGAGAACCTCAACCTGACGCCGGAGCTGATGGAGCGGATCCCCGCTTCTATCCTGCGCATCGGGGTGCCCGGCGAGACCCTGCTCGAGGCGCTGCCGCGGCTGCGCGAGGCCTACTGCGACACGATCGCCTACCAGTTCGAGCACCTCTCCTCCCACCATCAGCGCACCTGGCTGCGCGAGATGGTCGAGACCGGGGCGCACCGCCAGCCGCTCGCCGACGAGGAGAAACGCCGCCTGCTGCGTCGCCTGGTCGACGTCTTCGAGTTCGAGCGCTTCATCGAGAAGGCCTACCTGGGCCAGAAGATCTTCACGATCGAGGGCCTCGACGTCGTCGTGCCGATGCTCGACGAGCTCGTCACCCTCGCCTATCGCGGCGGCGCCGAGGAGGTCGTCTTCGGCATGGCCCATCGCGGCCGCCTCGCCGTCCTCGCCCACAACCTCGGCCGCTCGGTCGAGTCGATCATGGCCGAGTTCGAGGGGTCGAAGCAGATCGACGCGGTCAAGGCCGTCGCCGCGATCCCCCACGGAGGCACCGGCGACGTCAAGTACCACTACGGTCACCAGGGGGTGTACGAGACCAGCGAGGGCGAGAAGATCGCCGTCCGCCTATATCCCAACCCCAGCCACCTCGAGTTCGTCAACCCGGTGGTCGAGGGCGCGACGCGCTTCCTCCAGTCCGACTTCGAGGGCTCGCGAATCGAGCACCACCCCAAGTGCGCGGTGCCGGTGCTGCTGCACGGCGACGCCGCCTTCCCCGGCCAGGGCGTCGTCGCGGAGACGCTCAACCTGCGCGCGCTCCAGGGCTACACCACCGGCGGCACCGTCCACGTCATCCAGAACAACCAGGTGGGCTTCACCACCGACCCCGAGGACGCCCGCTCCACCCCCTACGCGGCCGACATGGCGAAGGGCTTCAACGTCCCGATCGTCCACGTCAACGCCGACGACGTCGAGGCCTGCTCGTCGGCGATCCGGCTGGCGATGGCCTACCGCGAGCGCTGGGGCCAGGACATCGTCATCGACGTGATCGGGTACCGCCGCTACGGCCACAACGAGACCGACGAGCCCGCCTACACCCAGCCCCAGGCGGCCGCAAAGATCAAGGCCCATCCACCGGTCTCCGAGCTCTACGCGGAGAAGCTGGTCGAGGAGGGCGTGGTCTCCCGCGAGGAGGTCGATGCGATCGCCGAGCAGCGCCACGACGAGATGTCTGCAGCGCTGAAGAACCTGCGCCACAAGATGGAGCTGGGCGACTACGAGGACCCGACCGTGACCACCTCCACCACCGGCGAGCTCGACCGCAGCGCCAGCCCGCCGGTCCAGACCGCAGTCCCGATCGAGAAGCTGCGCGAGCTGAACCGGGAGCTGATCGAGGTCCCGGAGAGCTTCACCGTCCACCGCAAGCTGCGCAAGCCGCTCTCCAACCGGGTCGATGCGCTCGAGAGCGGCGGGATCGAGTTCGGCCATGCCGAGTCGCTCGCCTTCGCCTCGCTGCTGACCGAGGGCGTCCACATCCGCCTCACCGGGCAGGACACCGAGCGGGGCACCTTCTCGCACCGCCACCTCGTCCTGCACGACGAGAACACCGGCCTGGAGTACTGCCCGATGCAGAACCTCGCCGACGCCAACGCCCCCTTCGAGCTCTACAACAGCCCGCTCTCCGAGATCGCCTGCCTCGGCTTCGAGTACGGCTACTCGGCCGCCACCCCCAACTCGCTGATCCTCTGGGAGGCGCAGTTCGGCGACTTCGCCAATGCCGGCCAGGTGATCGTCGACAGCTTCATCGTCTCCGGCGAGGCCAAGTGGGGGCAGACCAGCCGCCTCACGCTGCTCCTGCCCCACGGCTACGAGGGCTCGGGGCCCGAGCACTCCAGTGCCCGCATCGAGCGCTTCCTCGCCCTCGGCGCCGAGGGCAACATCCGCATCGCCAACCCGACCACGGCGGCCCAGTACTTCCATCTGCTCCGCCGACAGGCGCTGATCCGCAAGCCCCGCCCCCTGGTCGTCTTCACCCCCAAGGGCCTGCTGCGCCTCGACCGCGCAGCCGCGACGCCGGAGCAGCTGACCGACGAACACTTCCACTTCATCCTCGACGACCCGAGCGCCGGCGAGCGCAAGGAGAAGGTCGAGCGCCTGATCCTCTGCACCGGCAAGGTCTACTTCGACCTCGATGGCAATGAACGGCGCGAGGTGGCCGAGGAGGTGGCGATCGTCCGGGTCGAGCTGCTCTACCCGTTCGCCGAGGAGCAGCTGACCGAGCTGGTCGCGACCTACCCGAACCTGAAGGAGATCACCTGGGTCCAGGAGGAGCCGCGCAACATGGGCTGCTGGAAGGTGATGTCCCGCCGCCTCCCCCACCTGCTGCCCGAGGGCGTCGAGCTCGGCTACATCGGCCGCCCGACCCGGGCCAGCCCGGGAGAGGGCTACTCCGGGACCCACGCGCGCGAGCAGGAGCGCATCGTGCTCACCGCTCTCACGCCCGGGGCGTAGCCCGCCGCGGGTGGCGTGGGAAGGGGCGCCCAGGGTTGGAAAGCTTTAGCTACCGCAGGGGGTGGTGGGACCCATTCGGCGACAGGGCCCGCCGCGCCAGCGACGCCGAGTGCGCTCAGCGCATCATCGATGCGGTCGCCGACGTATAGACCGGGCCGGCGGCGGTCGCTGCGGTAAGGGGAACGGCGCCGCCTTTGCTCGAGGCATAGGTGAACTGAGTCGTGGACTCCGCCGGGCCGCTCGCCGCGATCGTCAGGGTGCCGCCGGTGATGGTGCCGCTGGTCGCCGTGACCGAGACCGTTTTGCCGCTTCCGAGGTTGCTCACCGTGTTGCCGGAGCTGTCGGTGATGCTCACGTTGGCTTTGAAGGTGCCCGAGCTGGACATTTCGGTGCCGGTGCAGGTGAACAAGCAGGGCGAGCTGAGTGTGCCTTTGCTCACCGTTGCTTTCGTCCAGGCAATCCGCGCGGCCGTACCCGGGCTGACCGTGACCGCGAGGCCGGAGCCGTTGGAGATCGAGCCGTCGGTGATGGTGATCGAGGTAGCCCCGGCTTTGACCAGGGTCATGGCGCCGTTTTTGCCGGCGGAGACGGTGGCGACGCCTTCCGTGAAGCCGATCGCCGTGGCCGTGCCGAAGTCGGTCGCGGTGCCCGAGGAGTTGGAGACGGTCGCGTGGGCGCCGGAGGGGCTGTCGGCGACGGGGCCGAAGGTGAGGTTGTGTGCGCCGGTGTAGGAAGCGGCGGTGTTGCCCTGGGCGTCCTTGGCGGTGATCGTCAGGTTGTCGGCTTCGCCGGCTTTGGGAGTGGTGGTTGCAGCGGCGAGCACCAGTTCGATGGCCGGACCGGAGATGCTCCAACCCGTATTGCCACCCCCGTTGACGCTTTCGGCCGCCGAGATCGTGGTGCCGACGTTGGTGCTGTCGGACACCGCCACGAAGCTGACTTCGGCCGTGCCATCGCGGTCGATCAGCCACGGAGTGCCGGGGCTCGTCGAGACCAGGCTCAGCAGATTGCCGGCGTCTTTCCCTTTCAGTTTGAGCGCCCCCTGGACGGTCTGGGTATCGCCGGCGCCGAAGGTCAGCGTGTCGGCGGCACCGACAATCTTGCTGAGGTTGTTGAAGGTCGTGCTGCCGGCGATGGCCTGACCGGTGCCGACGAGCTCGACCGTCCCCCCGTTGGCGGTGAAGATGGATTCCGGGCTTGAGACGAAATCCCCGCCGAAGGAGGCATTCCCGGCGGGAGCCGTGAAGTTGGCGCCGGAGTTGAGCGTGAAGTCACCGCCGACCGCGAACGGGCCATATGACCCGAAGTTGTGAGTGCCGTTGACGGTCAGGGCTGCCGCGCTCAGGCCAGAGAACCCAGATAGCCCAGCGCCGGGTCCCAAGGTCAGGGCGCCCGACGTCGTCAGGGTGCCCGAGCCGGACAGGGTGCCGCTCAGCGTGATCGACCCGCCACTGCCGGCGCTGGGAGAGCTTCCAAGCGGAAGGCTGCAGGTGCTGCCAACAGTCTTGATACCCGCGGAGTGCGAGAAGACGACGAGGTTGAAGGTCGCGCTGCCACAGGAGATGCTCGAGCTGTGACTGCCGCCGAAGGCGACGGTGCCTTCGTTCGAGTTGAAAGTGGTCCCCGAGCCGATCGTGAAGTTGTTCGCGAAGGCAACCGACCCTTTCGCGGGCGCGTTGAATGTCGCGCCGGATTTCAGCGTGAACTGGCCATCGAATTTGGCCCCGGTCGGTGCGGTGACGGTGCCGCCCGTTTGAGCGAAGTTGCCGCCGATGGAGAAGGTGCCGTAGGAACCGAAGTTCGCGCTGGCTCCGGACATCGTGAGACCGCTTTGGGTAACGAGGCCGCTGAACCCGGACAGGCTCGCGGTGCTGTTCATGATGAACGTCTGGCGCGCCGTCAGCGCGCCCGTGCCCGAAAGCGACCCGTTGAGGGTGACCGATGCGCCGCCGCCTTCCCCCAGGGTCGGGGCATTCCCGAGCGGCAGCGAGCAGTTGGTGCCGACAGTCTTCCTACCCGCCGTATGGTCGAATCGCACGAGGCTGAAGCTCTGGCTGCTGCAGGACAGGGTGCTGCTGCCCGCCCCGTCGAACGAGACGGTACCGCCGTTGGCGTGGAAACCGGCACCGCTGCCGAGAGTGAAGGGCCCTGCGAATGAGGCCGTGCCGCTGGGGGCCGTGAAGTCGCCACCCGAGCTCAAGGTGAAGGTCTTGTCGACGGAGAAGACGGTGTAGGCGTCGAAATCGTAGGTGCCGCTGACTGTCAGGGCAGCGGCGGACAAGCCCGAGAAGCCCGACAGGCTTCCAGTGCTGCCAAGGGTCAGCGTTCCCGACGTCGCCAGGGTTCCCGTCCCCGACAAGCTGCCGTTGAGCTTTATCGAGCCGCCGTTATCGGCATCGGGATCGTTGCCGAGAGGCAAGTTGCAGTCGCTGCCGACCGTCTTGGTGCCAGATGCATGGGAGAACGTCGCCAAGTTGAAGGCCACCCCACCGCAGGTGAGCACACCGCCGGCGCCGGTGAATTCAACGATTCCGCCGTTGGCATCGAAGCTGGGCGTTCCCGTGATCTTGAGTGTGCTGATGACGGTCGTGGTCCCTGAGCTTGCCGTGAACGCCCCACCCGACAGGGTCAAGACCTTCAACGTGAGGGCTTGGCTGCCCGCGTCGAAGCTCCCCGACTTCTGCGTGAACGCTTTTGACACCGTGAGGGATCGCGCCAGGCTGGTCGTTCCCGCATACCCGGTGTTGAGGGTGATAGCGGCAACCGATCCGGCATAGCCGGGGTCCACTGTCGAGTTGCCTGGAGATTTCGCGCTGAACGTAGCCGTGTCCGCGGTGCCTGGGACGACGTCGCCGCTCCAGTTGCCGGCGCAGCTCCAGTCGGTGTCGAGACCGCAGCCGCCGTCCCACGTCCTGGAGGCGGCATCCGCGCGGACCGGCAGGAACAGCAGGATGAGAGCGAGCGCCAGACAGGCGAGCGTCCCTCTGCGGCAGGAATTTGCGGCGGCAAATTGCACAGCCCCGGAACAGTACTCGTCCATCGGTCCAAAAGGCACACAAACATTCGTCCATCAAACCCCTCTGGTCCTAAAGGTCGCTTCACCGGTCCCAAGGCTGGGAGCCGGGTATCTTGAACGCGTGAAAGGTCTGCCGAAACCGACGCCGGGCCCACTCTTTGCCCGGGTCAAGTGGCTCTCGTGGATCGAGCTGGGCTTCTTCGGCCTCCTGATCCTGTTCTGGCTCCTGCCCGGGTTCGAGGTCGAGACCATGGTCTTCGGCTGGGCGCACGGCCTCGGCTTCATCGTCCTCTGCCTCGTGATCTGGGTCGCCTGCGGCCGCCGCGAGGCGCCTTACACCCTGCTCGCCGCGACGCTCACACCGGTGGGCCCGGTCGGCAGCGTGATCGGAATCGAGCTGATCGAACGCAAGGGTCTGTGGGTAGATCCGCGTGGACGGGCTGGCGAGCGCCGGACCGAGCGGGGCAAGGACGCAGGGAGGTCGAATAGCAGCGCTATTCGACCGACCGAGGACGCCGCACCGTGAAGCGTCCGCCGCCGCCAGACGTGCGCGGGGCTCTACCCACAGATCCTGAGGGCTGGGGCGTTGCGGATTCTCCGCAAAGAGTTGCGGAATCACCGTAGACACCGCCTTACCGGCTTGACCGCGGGCATTCGGCGCGGTATAGGTACTCGTTGACTGTTTCTCTGAGCAGTCCCGTTTAGGGGAACGGCCGCGTCGGCATCCCTCCCTGGCTACCGACGCGCAGGTGCAGTGAGGGTCGCGCGGACCCCCCTGCCTCCCGCGGCCCTCCTGCATCTCACTTGCGGGCCGGAGCAGTGGCCCCCTTCAGGCGAGACGAGTCAGTTTCTGAGGTTCCGGAGGACGGTCTGCAGGATGCCGCCGTTGCGGAAGTAGTTGACCTCGTTGGGCGTGTCGAGCCTCACGGTCGCATCGAACTCGATCGCCGGGCCGCTCTCTCGCCGGGCCGTCACCGTCACGGACTTCGCCTCGCCGCTTTCGAGATCGCCGACGTCGAAGGTCTCAGCGCCGGTGAGGCCGAGGGTCACCGCGCTCTCGCCCCCGGGAAACTGAAGGGGCAGAACCCCCATCCCGATCAGGTTGGAGCGGTGGATGCGCTCGAAGCTCTCGGCGATCACGGCGCGGACGCCGAGCAGCTTCGTCCCCTTCGCCGCCCAGTCGCGGGAGGAACCGGATCCGTACTCCTTGCCCGCCAGCACCACCAGCGGCACGCCTTCGCCCGCGTAGGCCGTCGCCGCGTCGTAGATCGTCGTCTCCTCCCCGTCCGGAAAGCGCCGGGTGAAGCCGCCGGACCGCTCGACCAGCAGGTTGCGCAGGCGGATGTTGGCGAAGGTGCCGCGGATCATCACCTCGTGGTTTCCGCGCCGCGAGCCGTAGGAGTTGAAGTCGCCCGGCTCGACCCCGTGTTCCATCAGCCACGCCCCCGCAGGGCTTTCCTTCTTGATCGCGCCCGCCGGGGAGATGTGGTCCGTGGTGATCGAGTCGCCGAGCAGGGCGAGCACCCGGGCACCCCGGATCGGCTCGACGCCCGGCGCCTCGGCCGGCATCCCTTCGAAGAAGGAGGGGCGGCGCACGTATGTGGAGTCGGGCCAGGTGTAGCGATCGCCCTCGGGCACCTCGACAGCGCGCCAGCTCTCGTCGCCGTCCATGACCTTGCCGTAGTTGCGGGTGAACATCTCCGAGGCGATCGAGCGGCCGACCAGGTCCTTCACCTCGGCGGCATCCGGCCAGATGTCGCGCAGGTAGACGGGCTCGCCGTCGCTGCCCTCTCCCAGCGGCTCGGCGGTCAGGTCGAGGTCCATCCGCCCCGCCAGCGCATAGGCGACGACCAGCGGCGGGCTGGCCAGGTAGTTCGCCTTCACGTCCTGGTTGATCCGCCCCTCGAAGTTGCGGTTGCCGGAGAGCACCGCGCAGACGGCCAGGTCCTTCTCCTCCACAGCCGCCGAGATCTCGGCCGGCAGCGGGCCGGAGTTGCCGATGCAGGTGGTGCAGCCGTAGCCGACCAGGTTGAACTGGAGCTCGTCCAGATACCTGGTCAGCCCCGCTTTCTCCAGGTAGTCGGTGACGACGGTGGAGCCGGGCGCCAGCGAGGTCTTTACCCAGGGCTTGCGGGTGAGCCCCCGCTCCACCGCGTTGCGGGCAAGCAGGCCGGCGCCGACCATCACGCTCGGGTTGGAGGTGTTGGTGCAGCTGGTGATCGCCGCGATCACGACCCGGCCGTGGTCGAGTTCGAAGCCGGTGCCGTCTTCCAGCGTCACCTCGATCGCGTCTTCGCTGCCCTTCCCGATCGTCGCCACCGGGCCGCCGCTCAGCGCCGGGCGAGGCTTGCCGCGCTCGTCGTCGTGGTCCTCGGCCGGCGGGTCGGAGGCGGGGAAGGACTCGTCGTTGGCCTCGTCGACGCCGTTGCCCAGCTGGGCGCCGGCCTCTGGGTCGAACTCCTCCATCGCCTCGAGGAACGCCTCCTTGGCATTGGCCAGCGGCACCCGGTCCTGCGGCCGCTTCGGCCCGGCGATGCTGGGCACTACCTCGCCCAGGTCCAGCTCCAGCAGGTCGGAGAAGACGGGGTCGGCGGACCCCTCCTCGTGGAACAACCCCTGCTCGCGCGCGTAGGCGTCGACCAGCTCGAGCGTCTCCGTGGGACGGCCGGTCAGCTCCAGGTAGCGCAGCGTCTCGGCGTCGACCGGGAAGATCGCGCAGGTCGAGCCGAACTCCGGCGACATGTTGCCGATCGTCGCCCGGTCGGCCAGCCCCAGCGTCGCCAGGCCCGGCCCGAAGAACTCGACGAACTTGGAGACGACGCCGCGCTCGCGCAGCATCTCGGTGACGGTGAGCACGAGGTCCGTGGCGGTGGCCCCCTCGGGCAGCCCGCCGCTCAGCTTGAACCCGACCACCTGCGGCAGCAGCATCGAGATCGGCTGGCCGAGCATCGCCGCCTCGGCCTCGATCCCGCCGACCCCCCAGCCCAGCACGCCGAGCCCGTTGACCATCGTCGTGTGCGAGTCGGTGCCGACCAGCGTGTCCGGGTAGGCCTGCAGAACGCCGCCGCGCTCGCGGCTGTAGACGACCTGGGCGATGTGCTCGAGGTTGACCTGGTGGCAGATCCCCGTCGCCGGCGGCACGACGCTGAAGTTGTCGAAGGCCTCCCGCCCCCACTTGAGGAAGGAGTAGCGCTCGCGGTTGCGCTCGAACTCGCGCTCGGCGTTGACCGCGAAGGCCCGCTCGTTGCCGAAGGCGTCGACCTGGACCGAGTGGTCGATCACCAGGTCGACGTCGACGAGCGGGTTGATCGCCTCGGGATCGCCGCCGATCTCCGCCATCGCGTCGCGCATCGCCGCCAGGTCGACCACCGCCGGAACCCCGGTGAAGTCCTGCATCAGGACGCGTGCCGGCTGAAAGGGGATCTCGGCGCTGGGCTCGGCAGCCGCGTCCCAACCGGCGATCGCCTCGACCGCCTCCTTCGTCACCGCGACCCCGTCCTCCAGCCGCAGCACGTTCTCCAGCAGCACCTTGATCGAGTAGGGGAGCCGGCCCACACCGAAGCGCTCAGCCAAGGCATCGAGGCGATGGATCTCGTAGGAGCGGCCGCCGACCTCAAGTGCCCCTCGCGCGCCAAAGGAGTTGGAAGAACTCACAGCTTCCATCCTAAGAGGCTGGCCTTGTCAGCAGCTTCAAGGGCGGATGGGGTGCCCCTCGGACGGGCGGATACTCAAAATGCCGGTCTCATTAGACCGGCATTTGTCCGGATGAGGGGCACCCCATCCGCCCCCTACCGCTTGTCGGTTTGGCCTTTGGCGACTGCAGCGGCGGCCTTCTGGCCCGCGTCGCCGCTGGCCACCTTGACGGAGATGCCGGGGCTAGCCAGGGCGAAGTGAGCCAGCAGGCGTTGTTGGAAGGGAGCCACGGTGATCTCGACCTTGTTGTGCTCGATTGCCTTCACGACAGCTGACGCAACCTGTTGCGGCGTTCCGGTGCCGAGGCCTGGAATCGGGTCGGCGCCGGAGTCGGCATACATCCCGGCCTCGCGGATGGTCCCCGGGGAGACGATCGAGACGCCGATCCCGAGGGGGTCGAGATCGGCTCGGAGGCCGAGGGCGAAGCCGCGCAGGCCGAACTTGGTCGCGTTGTAGACGGAGGAGAGCGGGGTCGCCGACTTGCCCGAGAGCGAGGAGATGAAGACCATGTGACCCTTGCCGCGCTCGATCATTCCCGGCTCGAGGGCGCGGGCGAGGTGCATCGGCGCCTCGAGGTTGACCCGCAGGGTGCCCTCCAGCCGCTCGCTGGTGTACTCGGGCAGGCGGCCGGTCCCCGGCAGGCCGGCGTTGGCGACGAGTACGTCGACGTCGCCGGCCCCGGCGGCCAGCTTCTCCGCCGCGCCCGGCTCGGCCAGATCCGAGGGCACCACGCGGTGACCGTCGCCGGGTAGCTCCCCCGCAAGCTCTTCCAGCGCCTCTGCCTTGCGGCCGCTCAGCACCAGCTTGGCCCCGCGGCCGGCGAGCGCCCCGGCGATCGCTCGCCCGAGGCCTCCCGTGGCGCCCGTGAGCAGCGCTGTCTTGCCCGCAAGTTCCATCCCAGCGCGCAAGCTAGCACCGTGGGCGTCGAAAGGATCTGGGCAGGCTAAGTGCGAAAGACCACAAAATGTTTGTTTTCTATGAGCAAACCGCCGGGCGATCGTCTACACTGCCGCCGTTCCGAATAACCGAAACGCCGAGTCCCGTGCGCTGGAGGCGCCACGGGAGCGGGGGAACCACGTTTTCGGGGCTAACTCGCCTAGTTCAGGCGGGGGCGCAGGCTCCTATAGCGCCAGCCCGACAGCTAACCCCGTAGGCCGACGAAGGAGATCGGTTTGCGCAACAACAGGCAGAGATTCAAGCTGGGCATTGCTGCAGGGCTGGTGCTTTCGGCCCTCGCTTTGACGCCGGGAGCCGCATCGGCCGGTTGCGGTGGCGGCGGGGTCTCATCGGCGGAAGTGGACATCTGCACCCCCACCGCCAAAGGCCGGCTGCTCGACAACGGGATGCTCGTCCCACCCAAGTCCGCCCCCGCGAAGGTCAAGGCCGTGATCGCCGCGGCCAACAAGATTCGCACCAAGCCCTACATCTTCGGCGGCGGCCACGCCCGCTGGTGGGACAAGGGGTACGACTGCTCCGGCTCGGTCAGCTATGCGCTGCACGGCGGCAACTTCCTCGAAAGCCCGCTGCCGTCGGGCCCGATGGCGAAGCTGGGCCTTCCCGGCGAAGGCCGCTGGATCACGGTCTACTCCAACCCAGGCCACGCCTACGCGGTGATAGCCGGCTTCCGCTGGGACACCTCCGGCAACACCGACGGGTCCACCGGGCCGAGCTGGCACGAAGACCTGCGTACCTCGGCCGGCTTCACAGCCCGCCACCCCGCCGGCTACTGAGCTTCAGGCAGGGCAGTACTCCGCCCCGGCCAACTGGCCGGGGCGAGATTGTCCTTGCGTTCCTGAACTGCTCGGATAACGTTTTCGTGTAACTGCTACTCCCGACATCCGCTTGGTCGACCTCACCAAGCATTACGGCGAGGTGGCTGCGGTTGCCGGAATTAGCCTCGAGATCGAGGCTGGTGAGTTCTTCACGATGCTCGGCCCCTCGGGCTCGGGGAAGACGACGACGCTGCGGATGATCGCCGGCTTCGAGGACCCGAGCGGCGGCACGGTCGAGCTTGCGGGGGAGGACGTGAGTCGGGTGCCGCCATACGACCGTGCGGTCAACACGGTCTTCCAGGACTACGCCCTCTTCCCCCACATGACGGTGGGCGAGAACGTCGCCTACGGGCTGCGCGTCGCCAAGGTCGCCAGGGACGAGCGCATTCGCCGCAGCGAAGAAGCTCTGGAGATGGTGCGCCTGCCGGGCTACGGCGAGCGCAAGCCCGGCGAGCTCTCCGGCGGCCAGCGCCAGCGCGTGGCCCTGGCCCGGGCGATCGTCAACCGGCCCAGGGTCCTGCTCCTCGACGAGCCGCTGGGCGCTCTCGACCTGAAGCTGCGTGAGCAGATGCAGGTCGAGCTGAAGGCGATCCAGGGCGAGGTCGGCATCACCTTCGTCTACGTCACCCACGACCAGGACGAGGCGCTGACCATGAGCGACCGCATCGCCGTATTCAACGAGGGCAGGATCGAGCAGGTCAGCTCGCCGGTCGAGCTCTACGAGCAGCCGGCGACCGAGTTCGTCGCCGGTTTCGTCGGCGTCTCCAACCTGCTCGAGCGCGACGGCTCGCGCTTCACGATCCGGCCGGAGAAGATCCAGCTGGTCGACCCAGCGGCGACGCCCAACGGCCTGCGCACCGAACGCGGCCGCATCGCCACCGTCGCCTACGCGGGGATGGTGACCCGCTACACGGTCGCCCTCGACGCGGGCGGAGAGCTTCAACTCGTACGGCAGAACGTGGAAGGCACATCGCTCGATGCTGCCTCAGAGCAGGGGAGGGAGGTAATCGTCGGCTGGCGCCCGGAGCACACGGTCGCCGTCCGTGACAGTTCCACAACAGAGGAGGAATCACCGTGAGAACGAAAGACGCACGCCCAGCACGGACGGCATGGCTGATCGTCGCAGGCTTGCTGGCCTTCATGCTCCTGCTCGCCGGCTGCGGCTCCAGCGACGACACCACGACCGGGGGTGGCGACGAACTGCAGCAGCTCGGCAAAGGCGAGGGTCAGGTCGACCTGATCTCCTGGGCCGGCTACGTCGAACCGGAATGGACCAAGCCGTTCGAACAGAAGACCGGCTGCAAGGTCAGCAACAAGGTCGCCGGCACCTCCGACGAAATGGTGCAGCTGATGCGGAGCGGCGAATACGATGGGGTCTCCGCCTCGGGCAACGCCACCGCCCGGCTGGTCGAAGGCGACGACGTCGACCCGGTCAACGTCAGCCTCGTCCCGAACTACGAGACCGTCTTCTCCGACCTCAAGAACCAGCCCTACAACACCTTCGACGGCCAGCCATACGGCATACCCCATGGCCGCGGAGCAAACCTGCTGATGTGGAACAGCGACTCGGTGCAGCCCGAACCGAAGTCATGGAACGTGACGCTCGACCCCGAAGTCGCCTCCAAGTACAAGGGCAAGATCAGCCAGTACGACGACCCGATGTCGATCGCGGAAGCGGCGGTCTATCTGAAAGCGCACAACCCCGACCTAGGGATCGAAGATCCCTACGAGCTGAACGAAGAACAGTTCGAAGCGGCGGTGCAGCTGATGAAAGAACAGCGGTCACTGGTGGGCGAATACTGGTCGGAAGCCGAAAAGCAGATCTCTTCC
>DASUIY010000116.1:0-4620 GCA_036279555.1 Solirubrobacterales bacterium
ACCCTGAACGCGACCGTCAACCCGAAGGGCCTCGCGACCAGCTACCGCTTCGAATACGGCCCCACGACCGCCTACGGGGCCAGCGTGCCGGTGCCCGACGGCTCGGCGGGATCGGGCTTCGCGAACGTCGAAAAAGCCAACTCGGTCAGCGGCCTCACCGCCAGCACGACCTACCACTTCCGCATCGTCGCATCCAACGCCGAAGGCACCACCTTCGGCAGCGACCTCACCTTCACCACACCGTCCTCTTAGGGCTTCGGGGTCAAAGACGGGCCTACGCCGTCGGAGTGTGCGTTGAGGATGCCCGGTCATCGCCCGCTACGATCAGCGGGCGATGACCGGGCACTACACGATCAAGCACCGCGACGAGTTCGAGACGATGGAGGGGTCGGGGGATGCGACCTGGCGCCTGGCCCGAAAGGCCCTCGGCACCTCTGACTTCGGGTTCAACCTGGTCGAAATAGCGCCCGGTGGCCAGATTCCCGAGCACACCGAGGAGGAGAGCGGACAGGTCGAGCTCTTCGTCGTGCTCGAGGGCGAGGCGGTGATGCGGCTCGAAGGCGAGGACCATCCCGCGCCTGCCGGCACCTTCGCCTCGATCGAGCCGCCGGCAAGCCGCACCATCCTCAACCGCTCCGATGCCCCCGTCACCGCGCTCCTGATCGGCGTCCACCCGGCCGGTGACTACAGCGCTCCGGGCTGGGCCTAAGCCACTCTTCAGCTTCAGGGGCGCCGAGGCTGTTTTCGGCGCTATTTGCGGGAATCATGAAATTTGCTAGATCGGGTCACGGGACGGCTCTATAATCCGTCGACTTGTCAACCCGTCGCGCGCCCGCTCGGAGAAGGCGTGGAAACCGGGAGGTCAGCTTGTCCGATACCCAGTCCCGTGAGCTTCACGGCGAGGGCCCCGTCCGCTACTCGCCAGAGCGCGCCTACCGGCCGCTTGTCTCTCCACCCAGTGTCGAGGACAAGGACGCATGCGCGATCTACGCGTCCGTGCGCAAGGACGCGACGCCGAGTCACGCGCCGATAGAGCTGGCGATCCCGGCCCTGCAGATGATGCTCCACCGTGCCGGCAACGTCGACGGCGAGGGCGACGGCTGCGGGCTGCTGCTGGACCTGCCGCGCAAGATCTGGGCCGAGGAGGTCCGCTCGGGCGGCCACGACCCCTCACTCACCCTCGACGACGCCTTCGCCGTCGCCCATGTCTTCATCGAGCGCTCCCAGGACCGCGAGCGGATCCAGCACGATGCCCGCGAGCTGCTCGGTCAGGGCGGCTTCCGCACCCTCGCCGAGCGAATCGGCGTCGTCGACTCGCCGGCGCTCGGCCCGACCGCGCGCGAGGAGGAGCCCCACTTCTGGCAGCTCGCCGGCCTCGTCGCCGACGCCTCGCGCCGCGACCGCGTCCTCTTCGACCTTCTGATCGAGCTCGAGCAGAAGCTTGGGGTCCACGTTCCCTCCTTCTCCGCCACCACCTGCGTCTACAAGGTGATGGGTGCCCCCAAGGTGCTCGGCGAGTACTACCCGGACCTCCACGACGAGCGCTTCGAGACGATCGGCTGCTTCGGCCACAATCGCTACTCGACCAACACCTGGCCCTCGTTCAAGCGCGTGCAGCCCTTCTCGGTGCTCGGCCACAACGGCGAGATCAACACGATCGCGCAGCTGCGCCAGGAGGCGAAGATGCTCGGCGTGCCGATCCATCCCGACGGCTCGGACTCCCAGGACCTCAACCGCACGATCGACACCCTGGTCAGCCGCGACGGCCTCAGCCTCGCCGAGGCGATGGAGATGGTGGTGCCGCCGATCGTCGAGGAGATCCGCTCGCTGCCCGAGGACCTGCGCCCGTTCTACATGTACCTGCGCCAGGCGATGGGCCCGTTCGCCCAGGGCCCGGTCGCGCTGATCGCCCGTCACGCCGGGGAGTGCGTGTTCTCCTCCGACGCCCTCGGCCTGCGGCCGCTGTGGCAGGTCGAGACCGGCGAGGACTTCGTCTTCAGCTCCGAGCCGGGCGTCGTCCCCGTCGCGGCGATGGTCTCCGAGCCCAAGCCGCTCGCCCCGGGCGAGAAGGCGCTGGTGCTGATCGACCGCGCCGCCAAACGCTCGACGCTCCACGCCCACGACGAGATGCTGCGCATCGTCCGCAAGAGCTGGCTGCGCCGCAACGGCACCGAGGAGGTTGCGGACTACGGTCGCGCTCTGGAGTCCGGCGGCCCGCTGGAGGGCGAAGAGGTTCCCGGCTACTCCGACGCGGGCCCCGAGGAGCCGGTCAAGGTCGCCGACCGCGTCCTCGCCGGCTTCGGCTGGCAGCGCGACGACGTCAAACTCGTCCAACAGATGGCCTCCAACGGGTCCGAGCCGGTCGGCTCGCTCGGCTACGACGGCCCGCTGGCGGCGCTCTCTCCGGAGCGCCAGAACCTCGCCGACTACTTCAAGGAGACGGTCGCCGTCGTCACCAACCCGGCGATCGACCGCGAACGCGAGATGGAGCACTTCTCGACCCGCACGGTCTTCGGCCACCGCCCCTCGATCGGCGCCGCCGGCGTCGACACGGGCACGGTCGAGACCGCGTTCCCGGTGATCCTCGGCGGTCACCACGGCCTGGCGCCGCTCTCCGACAAGACCTACCGGGCGATCGCGCGCAAGCACCGGACCTACCTGCTCGAGGATCTCTGGGAGGAGTTCCGCGGCCGCGCCGACGCTCTCGACATCTCCCTGCTCGAGTCCGAGACCACGCAGGGCGCGATCGAGCGGATCAAGCAGGAAGCGGTGAAGAAGGTCCGCAACGGGGCCGAGCTGCTGATCCTCACCGACCGCACCGTCTACGACGGCGAGCGCCGCTACCTCGACCCGCACCTGGCGACCGCCTCGATCGACCAGGCGCTGAAGGGATTCAGGGTCGAGGCCGGCGAGGAGAACCTGCGCCGGCGCTGCGGCGTCGTCCTGCGCTCGGCGGCGATCCGCAACGTCCACGACACGATGCTCGCCCTCGGCCTCGGCGCCAACGGCGTCTGCCCGTACACGATGGTCGAGGTCGTCTGCGTCGAGGACTACGAGAAAGACGTCTCCAACCTCTGCGACGCGCTCACCAAGGGGATGGAGAAAGTGATCTCGACGATCGGGATCCACGAGGTGCGCGGCTACGCGCGCCAGTTCTCCTCGATCGGGGTCAAGCCGGAGCTGGCCGAGATCTTCATGACCGAGGCATTCGCCGCCTCGGAGTCCGGCGGCATCGGCTTCACCGGCCTCGACGAGGACACCAACGAGCGGGCCCGCATCCTCGCCGGCGACGAGGAGGCCAAGCCGGCCAAGACGTTCCGCTTCTACCCCAAGGTCTACAAGGCCGCGATCGCCACCGCCAACGGCAGCGGCTCCTACGAGGACTACTCGGAGAAGGTGCGCGAGCTGGAGCGGCAGAGCCCGATCTCGATGCGCCACATCATGGGCCTGAAGGGAGACCGCGACCCGGTCGACCCGGCCGGCGTCGATGCCGGAGTGGGCCGCCACGACTACCCGGTCGTGATCTCCTCGATGAGCTTCGGCTCGCAGTCCGAGCCGGCGTTCCGCGCCTACGCCGAGGCGGCGAAGGCGATCAACGTCCTCTGCGTCAACGGCGAGGGCGGCGAGATCCGCGACATGTACGGCCACTACCGCAAGTGGCGCGGCCAGCAGGTCGCCTCGGGCCGCTTCGGCGTCTCGGCGGAGATGCTCAACTCCTCCTACCTCGCCGAGATCAAGATCGGCCAGGGGGCCAAGCCCGGCGAGGGCGGCCACCTGCCCGGCAAGAAGGTCTCCGAGAAGGTCGCCGCCGCCCGTAACGCGGCACCCGGCACCGACCTGATCTCGCCCTCCAACAACCACGACCTCTACTCGATCGAGGACCTCGCCGAGCTGATCGACGAGCTGAAGACCGTCAACCCCGACGTGCGGGTCTCGGTCAAGGTCCCGGTGGTGCCGAACATCGGCACGATCGGCCTCGGCATCGCCAAGGCCGGTGCCGACATCATCACCCTCTCGGGCTTCGAGGGCGGCACCGGCGCCGCCCGCCAGCACGCCCTGCGCCACGTCGGCCTGCCCTCGGACATCGGCACCCGTGCCGTGCACCGGGCGCTGATGGAGGCCGGGCTCCGCAACCGGGTCGAGATCTGGGCCGACGGCGGCTACCGCACCGGCCACGACATCGTCAAGCTGCACTGCCTTGGGGCGAACCGGGTCGGCTTCGGCACCCTGGCGATGGTCAGCCTCGGCTGCACGATCTGCCGCGGCTGTCAGCTCGATACCTGCCACGTCGGCATCGCCACCCAGATCGAGACGACCGAGGAAGCTGAGGCCCACGGGCTGAAGAAGTTCACCCCGCAGGAGGTCGAGCGCTCGGCGGAGAGCTGCGCCCGGTTCTTCCAGGCGATGGGGGAGGAGGTCAAGGAAGTGGTCGCCTCGCTCGGCTACGAGCGCGCCCAGGACCTGGTCGGCCGCTACGACCTGCTTCAGCAGGTCGCGGCCACCGACCGGCTCGACCTGGCGCCGCTGATCACGCCGCTGGAGGAGTTCCTCGACCTCGAGCCGATCGACCTGCCGGTCGCCGAGACCGAAGACCTGCGGGCCGAGGCCGGCCTCGTCGTC
>DASUIY010000117.1:0-2050 GCA_036279555.1 Solirubrobacterales bacterium
TGACCGACCACCAGGTGCGCATCGAAGTCGAGGACGACGGATGCGGGTTCGATTCAAGCTCCGTCGCGACAGGACACGGCCTGATCGGGATGCGCGAGCGGATCGAGCTGCTCGGCGGCGAGATCGAGATCCGCTCGGAGCCCGACCACGGGACGCAGATCTCCGCCAAGGTTCCTTTGCGGCTCAAGGGCTAGAGGCGCTTTTCGGCAGCCGACGACCGGAGGTAGCGCGTCGGTCGAGGTCAACAAGTTCAACGATGGTGTGGGCAACTACTGATTCGCCTGTGGGGAGGGGGATCGAAGATGGGCCCATGTCCAAGGGAACTTCTGTCAGGCGCGAGGCGTTGTTCAAGCCGGCTCTCGTCTTGGCTCTCGCCAGCGCCCTCCTGTTGGCCAGCGCCCAGTCGGCGCCCGGTTTCGGCTTCATCACCAAGTGGCGGATTCGCGGTACCCCTCCCATCGCGGCCCACGGCAAGGCTGTCTACGTCGCTGCCGCAAATGCCAGCTCGCAGTGGGTCCAGAAGTACACGACCCGGGGCGCTTTGGTCACCCAGTGGAGGGTTCCCACCAACCACGGGAAGCCCATGCGTGTGAGGGGAGTTGCAACTGATGGCGCTGGAAACCTCTATGCGCTGACTGTCAACTACAACCGGGGCGAGAGCGAGATCCTGAAGTACACCGATCGAGGTCGGCTGGTCGATAAGTGGGACGTTGGGATGGGGTTCATCGCGCGCGGCATCGCAACCGATGAGGCCGGAAACGTCTACGTGACGATCGCGGATGGCAACCGGGTCGAGAAGTACAGCTCGACGGGACGGTTGCTGTTTCGATTCGAAGCCGCCGCGCCATGGCAGATCGCCACGGGCGCCGATGGCGTCATCTACACGGTGAACCCCGCGGGTGTGTCCGTGTACCGCAACGACGGAACCTTCGTGCGCTCCTGGGGCAGTGGGGCGGCCGGTCCCGAGCCGGGGGCCGGCGGCCTCGAAGTCCCCACCGCGGTCGCCGTCGATCGTGCCGGACGGGTCCTCGTCACCGACGCAGGAAGAAACGAGCGCGACGTCAAGGTATTCACCCCCGAGGGCGTCTACGCCGGCCAGATCGGCGGGCCCGGGAGGGGCAACGGGCGCTTCCGGTTCTCTCCGAACTATCTGGCGATCGACACGAGGGGAGATCTCTATGTGGTCAGCCTGAGGACGATTCAGAAGTTCGGTGAGCCCTCCAGCGCGTTCAGCCTCGGCGGCGTGAAGCTGAACCGTCGCGCGGGCACCGCACGCCTGACGGCGAGCCTGGCCGGCGTCGGCAAGCTGAACGTCGAAGGCGAGGGGATCAGGCACGCTCGCCGACGCGCGAGTGTGGCCGGCGAGGTGTGGTTGCCGATCGTCCCCAACCGCGCCACGAAGAGCAGATTGCAGCGCACCGGCCGAGCCACCGTCGAGATCCAGGTCACCTATACCCCCACCACGGCCGGCAACGCTCACCCGGCGACGCGATCGACGCGCATCGCTCTCGTCAAGACGCACTGACCTGGCAGCGTCATGCAATGACTGAGGAGAATCACGGTCAGCCGGGGTCGGGTGAACTGAGGATGCTTCGCAACTGGCAACGAGGGCTGCGGATCAATCACATCGCCCATCACCGGGCAGCAGCCCGAGACGCTGCCCTCGGCCTGGCGCTCGGTGTCACCGTGATCGTGCTCTCGACGATCGTAGGCACGGCGATCTTTACGACCCTCGACCAATCACCGAGCACCGCAGCGAAAACGGCCGTGGGGCTCCTTAGCGCCGCCGCCGCTGTCTTTGGCGCGCTGCAAACCTTCCTCGGCTTTCCCCAGCGCCAGGCAGCTCACCATGAGGCAGCGGTCAGGTACGGCGCATTGCGGCGCGAGATCGAGTCGGTTCTGGGACTTCCACCCGGCGAGCAGGAGCTTCGTCAGTTGCTCCTGGGCCTGCGGCTTCGCTGGGACGAGATCGACGCAGGCGCCCCGGCCGTGTCCCAGCGAATCTGGCGTTCGGCCGTCGGGACCGTGGAGCAAGCGGAGGCTGCCACCA
>DASUIY010000118.1:0-11868 GCA_036279555.1 Solirubrobacterales bacterium
GTCGACGACGAGGTGCAGGTGTACTGGGCGCAGGACTACGAAACCGCCCGTGAGCTGGTGATCACGACCTACTTCTCGCTGATCGTCATCGACCTCGTGCTCGATGAGACCAAGGAGACCGTGCCCGACCAGTGGGGCGGGCTGATGCTGATCTGGGACATCGTCGACCTCAACCTTCAGGGCAGCCGCGCTGTCGTCGTCCGCACCAGCTACCCGGATCCCGACGTGGAGCGACGGGCGTTCGGGCGGTACGGGGTGGCGGACTTCCTCACCAAGAAAGGAAGCACGACGCGCGAGCTTGCTGCCGAGTTCCAGGAACTGGTTGCCCAGCGGAACTACTTCGGGATGTGCTGCCTGGTCGACTTTCAGGATGGCCTCTCGTGGGAGGAGATGGTGCGGGTCTGCACTCGTCGCCAGAACCAGGCACTGGCGGCGAGGATGGGGCGCGACCTAGGCTGTGCGGAGCTCGAGGGACTCTTCCGGCTCACCTTCGACGACTGCCGCGGGATCGCCGTACACCCAATGTCTCTCGGTGCGAGTGGCACCGGCCTTGTCCGCGTCGAGCGCGAATTCATGGATGGCTCCCGCGGGGCGTCCGTGGTCGCGAAGTTCGGCGACATCGAGATGATCCAGCGTGAGCTGGACGGCTGGCACCATCTTGAGAAGTATCTGCACGCCGCGCGCGCCACCGAGATCATCTCGTCCCGCCTCGGCCTCGGCCTCGGCGTCCTCGAGTATCGTTTCCTCGGGGCCGGAGTCGAGCAGCTCCGGACCTTCGACAACTTCTACGCGACCGCGAGTGCAAGGGATGTCGAACGGTCAGTTGATCGCCTCTTCCGTGAGACCTGCGCGCTCTGGTACGAGGAGAGCAACCGGACCGCAGTCGAGCAGGACCGCCTCGACGCCTACTACCAGTCGGCCCTCGGGATCGACGTCGAGCGCCTCGTCAAGGGCTATGAGTTCCGGTTCGGCAAGCCGTGTCGGGTCGAGGAAGTCGTCAGCTACGCCGAGCTGGACCATGACCTCCCGCACGTGGTGGCGATGATGCAGGAAGGGGCGCTGCGGTTCCTGACCGACACCTGGCGCTGCCGCACCCACGGTGACCTGCACAGCCAGAACCTCCTGGTCACCCAGGACGACGGCCAGTGCTGGCTGGTCGACTTCGGGCGCAGCGGCAGCGGTCACTGGGCCCGGGACTTCGCGATCCTGGAGTCGTCGATCCGCTTTCAGATGCTGCTCAACAACGACCTCAACGATCTCTTCGAGTTCGAGAGCGTGATGGCGGCGCCCGAGGAGCTGGGCGGCACGGCAGAACTGTCGGGAATCCGGGACCCGAGCACCCTCAAGGCGGCAGAGGTGATTCAAGCTCTCCGCCGCACGGCGGCGGGGATGGTCGATCCATACCCACGCGACCGTGCCTTCGCCGAGTACCTCGTCGCGCTGGTCTTCGCCAGCACCAAGCTGCTCGAGTTCCACCAGCTGCTGGACCGGAAGTGGCGCAAGCACCACGTTCTGATCGCCTGCGGCGTGATGCTTGATCGGCTGCGGATCGCGGCGGATACGGACGGCTTGATCGGCTGGTCCGACCGCGCTGAGCATTGAGCCGTCGAGACAGGACGTCGTCAGGGAGCCCACTATTTATCGCTTGTCTAACCAGTGCAATGACGAGCACTGGAAACGAGCGCAGAACCGACATCGCGCTTGCGCTGCTTGCCACCGCCTCGATTGCCGGGATCGTGTGGATTGGGAGGGTGAGCTAATCGCTCCCCGCGACGCCGGGGAGCCTCATGCGGAGGCGGTCGCCTCGAAGAAGAGCATCGGGCCGGATCGCTCGATGCCGACCTGGCCGAATCCCTCTGCGGCCAGCCAGTCCTCCAGCTCCTGCTGGGTGCCGACCTGGCCGAAGGCGCCGACGCCGGGCTTGATCAGGAGCCGCTGGCGCAGGCTCTCGTCTCCGCGTACGAAGCTGGCGCCGACCAGGCGCCCCGCGGGTTTGAGCACCCGCGCGGCCTCCGCCAGGGCTCCGGCCGGATCGTCGTAGCAGTGCAAGCCCCAGAAGGAGAGGAACAGGTCGGCGCTGGCGGCGGGGAGGGGGAGAGCGGTCGCGTCCGCCTTGAGGATCTCCAGCCCCGTCAGGCCGCGCAACCGGGCGCGCTTGCGGGCGCGCCGCAGCATCGACGGCGAGAGGTCGGCGGCGACGTAACGGATCGCGCTGTCGGCAGGGACCGCACGGAACGCCGGCCCGGCCCCGCAGGGACAGTCGACGGCCGTCCCGCCATCCGGCACCTCGGCGACGGCGTTCATGCTCTCGTAGTAGCGGCCGCTGTCACCGCCCCAGAGGAGCCGGCCGATGGCCCGGCTCAGCCATGGGCGCTCCATGTAGGCGCTGTAAGCAGCCCCGAGGGGAGAGGCGTAGAAGTCGTCGCGTGCCACGCGAAAGATCACTCTAGGCCCGCGCGATCGCGCCTTCGATGACACTTCGCACAGAGACACACGTGGGGATAGGGTGGGCGCCGAGTGAACGTCCTGATCGCCGCGGACATGGAGGGAATTGCCGGGATCGACGATTCCGGCGACTGCTTGCCCTCGCATCCCTCCGCCTACGCACGCGGCCGTCGGCTGATGACCGACGAGGTGCTGGCCGTCGCCGGCGCTCTCCGCGACGGCGGCGCCGGGCGGATCGCCGTCGGCGACTGGCACATGGTGGGGACGAACGTCGAACGTGAGCGGATGCCCGACGGGGTCGAGGTCCGGCCGATCGCCGACCTGGCCCTCGCCGAGGCGGAGCCGTCGATGGCCAAGGCGAACGGCGGCCCGCTCGACGCCGTGGTGATGATCGGCCACCACGCGAGCACGCCCAACCCGCGCGCCTTCTGCTCGCACACCTTCATCTGGGAGATGGAGGTCCTGCTCGACGGCGAGTCGCTGAGCGAGGTCCAGGTCTACGCCCAGGCCCTCGCCGCGGAGGGGATCCCGATCCTCGCCGTCTCGGGCGACCGCTGGATGCTCGAGGAGCTCGGCGAGGGGGAGATGGGCAGCGCCTGCCTGATCGAAGCCAAGGAGGGTCTCGGACGAGGCCGCGCGCGCTCGCGCGATATCGATGCCGTGCGTGCCGAGCTGCGCGAGGCCATCGCCGGCGCGCTCGCCGCGCCGATGCAGCCGCCCCCGGCGCGCAGCTACCCGGCGGAGCTGCGGATCACGGCCGAGGGCAAGGAGATCGCGAAGACGACGGTTGCGGACCCCGCCGACCTGCTGAACGAGATCGCCACCGCGTTCCGCGGCAGCCAGGTATCGCGCGAGTACCGCCAGCTCGCCAAGCTGCTGCCCGCCGGGAACGACTCCTGGGCACGCGGTGCCCAGCGCCGCCTCGGCAGCATCCTCGCCACACCCGTGATGCGCTCCAAGGAGCGCCGCTGGCTCGCCTCGGCGGGCCGCTCGGCCTGAGCTAAAATTTTCTTTTTCATTAGGAAATTAAGCGATACGCAGAGGAGTTGTCTGATGACGATTCAGCCAAGCTCGCCAGTCGTTCCGCTGCTGTCAACGACCAAGATGCGATGAACAGGCCGAGGGCGCAGGACTTGGTGAAAGCGGCTGGTCAGGCCGCGGCGGCGATGGGACCTGACCCGACGCGTCGCGCCGGGATCAGCAGCGCCGAGGCGCAGACCATCGCGAACGCCGAGGCCTGGAGCCCGAGCCCGAGCGGGTTGGTCGAGAGCGGGTCGCCGAAGACGAGGACCCCGCCGACGATCTGGGCCGCGTTCGCGACGAGCCCGATCAGGCCGACGGTCTCGATCGCCCCGCCGCGCTGAAGCGCGGCCGCGGTCGCGTACTGGGCGCCGACTCCGGCCAGTACGACGAGCAGGATCCAGGGTGCGAGGACGGCGGCAGAGACGTCGCCCACACCGGTCAGCCCCTTGATCGCGACTCCGGCAAGCGCGATCAGGGTGCCGGCGATGGCGGCGAGCAGGACGTTGCCGTGGTCGGCGAGCCGCTCCGAGCGGTGGCCCAGCGCGAGGCCCGAGGCGACCAGCGCCAGGCCGCCCTCGAAGCCGAGCATCGCCCCTGGGGTGAACCCGGAGTGGTCGCCCTCGAAGCCGGGGACGGTGAAGACGAGCAGCACGAGGCCGGCCCCGCCCAGCAACAGCGCGAACCACTGCCGGCGCTCGACGGAATGGCCGAAGAGGCGCTGCGACATCACGGCCAGGGTGACGGCGCCGCCGGCGAGCACCGCCTGGACGAGCGAGAGCGGCGCCATCGAGAGAGCGGCGACGTGGACGAGCCAGGCGACGGCGGCGAGGCCCCAGCCTGCGACGAACCAGGGCGAGGCGGCCAGGCTCCGGGCACTGTGGAGGGGTTTCCGAATGCTGACCGGGTCGGCCAGATGACAGCCGCGGTGCTTCAGCAGCCAGGCGAGGTTCGTCATCAGCGCCGCCACGACGGCGAGGGCGATCCCTATATGCACGCGAGCGTCACCACTTTTGTGTTATCGGCTCGCGACCGCCCGGCGCTTAGCGCGCGCCTCGGGGCTCGGCGGCGGGGGGTCGGGCAGCTGCAGGCGGCGACGCGCCCGGGTGACCGCGGCAGCCGAAGTCCGGCATGCGCGGGCGATCGTCCCATCGGTCTCGTCCGGCGTGCGGCTGACCTCGAACTCGATCAGGGCGGCGCGGCGGAGCTTGGCGCGGGTGTCGACGGGGCTGTCGCTGGGCGCCGCCTCGAGGGCCGCGTCGGCGGCCCGCTGGCGCCGGCAGACCAGGCAGAAACAGCCCTCAGCCGACTCTTCCCAGGCATCGGGGAGCGGCACCGGCTCGCGGTCGATGCGCCCGGTCGTCACGCCGCAGCCGTCGCAGGCCCACTTCGTCGCCAGGCTCGTCCCGCTCATGCGGTCACCTTCCGGCGCCGGCGGCGCCGGCGTCCGGCCCCGGGCTTCGCTGCGGGTTTCCGTTCCGCCGGGGCGACGTGGCCGAGGCTCTGCTCGAACTCGCGGCTGAGGCCGAGGTCGCGGGCGATTCGCCGCATCTCGGAGGCCTGGTCGGAGAGGACGAAGCTGGTGCCGGTGCCGAAGCGGCCGGCGCGTCCCGTGCGGCCAACCCGGTGCACGTAGGCATCGCGGTCGCCCGGGGCGTCGAAGTTGACCACGTGGGCGATGTCGGCGACGTCGATGCCGCGGGCGGCGACGTCGGTGGCGACGAGGACTTCGACGTCACCGCGCTCGAAGCGGGCGAGGGCACGTTCGCGCTGGCCCTGGCTCTTGTCGCCGTGCATCGCGACGGCCTCCAGTTCGCGGCTGCGGAGCCGCTTGACGAGGCGGTCGGCGCCGCGCTTGGTGCGGACGAAGACGAGCGTGCGGCCGCCGTCGGGCCCCTGCAGGTGCCCGGCCAGGTGGTCGAGCTTCGCGCTCTGGGAGTCGACGTGGACGAAGCGGTGTTCGATCTCGGCCTTGCTGCGCTCGGGCGCCGCGTGGGTGTGATGGCGCGGATCGCGCGTGTAGGCGGCGGCGAGCTTGCCGGTGGCGCCCTCGAGAGTCGCCGAGAAGAAGAGGGTCTGGCGCTTGTCCGGCGTCTGGCCGACGATCCGGCTGACGGCCGGCTTGAAGCCCATGTCGAGCATGCGGTCGGCCTCGTCGAGGACGAGGATGCGGACCCTCCCGAGGGAGATCGCGCCGCGCGCGATCAGGTCCTCGAGCCGGCCGGGGGTGGCGACGAGGATCTCGGCGCGCTGCGCCGCCTTGATCTGCGGGCCGAAGCCGACGCCGCCGTAGACGGCGGCGACGTGCAGGTCGCGCGAGCGCGCGATCGACTCGAGCTCGTCGACGATCTGGCCGGCGAGCTCGCGGGTCGGCGCCAGCACCAGGGCCGCGGGGCCCTGGGCGCCGGGCTCGACCCGGTCGACCAGCGGGATGCCGAAGGCGAGGGTCTTGCCCGAGCCCGTCGGCGACTGGACCAACAGGTCGTGGCCGGCGAGGGCGTCGCGGATGACGAGCTGCTGGACGGGGAAGGGTTGGGTGATGTCGCGCTCGGCGAGCGCGCGCACCACGGCTTTTGAGCTGCCGAGGTCGGCAAATGACACGATTGTCGTTACTCCTTTTGTGAGCGATTCGGGGAGATCCAGCGACCCCAAAACGCTCAGCAGCGCACGGAGAAACGGAACCTCTCGGGTGGCGTTGCGCCAAACCCGACCCACTCACCGTAGCAGTCGCAGGCGAAAAGCCCCTGGTTCTGGCGCGATATGCGCGTACACTCGTCACAGTTCGGCTGGCCAACCAAGGAGGGGTAGATGTACGACTACGTGATCGTCGGAGCGGGCTCTGCGGGATGCGTGCTGGCCGCGCGGCTCTCCGAGGACCCCGAGACCAGCGTCCTCCTGCTCGAGGCCGGGCCGCCGGACACCAACCAGAACATCCACGTCCCGCTCGGCTACCTCTCGCTGGCCCGTACCGAGGTCGACTGGTGCTACAGCTCGGCACCCGAGCCGGGCTGCGGCGGCCGGCGCATCACGCTTCCGCGCGGCAAGGTGCTCGGGGGTTCCTCCTCCATCAACGCGATGGTCTACATCCGCGGCAACCGCCGCGACTACGACGAGTGGGGTGCCGACGGCTGGGCCTGGGATGACCTCTTCCCCTACTTCCTCAAGGCCGAGGACAACGAGCGCGGCGCCTCGGAGTGGCACGCGGTCGGCGGGCCGCTGCCGGTCTCCGACCAGCGCTCGGGCAACAAGATCACCCCCGCCTTCGTCGAGGCCGGCGTCGAGGCCGGATTGGCCCGCAACGAGGACTTCAACGGCGCCGAGCAGGACGGGGTCGGCATGTACCAGCTGACCCAGCGTGGCGGGATGAGGGCCAGTGCCTCCGTCGCCTACCTGCACCCGGCGATGGAGCGCCCGAACCTGACCGTGATGCCCTACATGCGCGCCGACCGCGTCATCTTCGAGGGCACCCGCGCGGTCGGAGTTGAGGCGAGCCGGCTCGGCGAGCCCCAGGAGCTGCGCGCCGAGCGCGAGGTGATCCTCTGCGGTGGCGCCTACAACTCGCCGCAGCTGCTGATGCTCTCCGGCGTCGGCCCGGCCGAGCACCTGGCGATGCGCGAAGTCGAGGTCGTGCTCGACCAGCCGGAGGTGGGGGAGAACCTCAGCGACCACCCCGCCGCCTTCGGGGTCTGGACGACGGCGGAGCCCGAGAGCCTGCTGCTGGCGCGCGAGCCGGCGGCGATGGCGGAGTTCGAGGCTTCCCAGACCGGGCCCTTCGCCTCCAACCTCGCCGAGTCGGGCGGCTTCGCCAGGGTAGGGGCCGGCGTCGAGGCGCCCGACGTGCAGTTCCACGTCGCCCCGATCCAGATCGTCGAAGAGGGGATGGGGGACCCGGAGGGACACGGGGTCTGGGCCTCGCCCTGCCTGCTCACGCCGGAGAGCCGCGGCTCGGTCCGGCTTGCCTCCAGCGACCCCAGCGCGCACCCGATCGTCCGCAACGCCTTCTACGACTCCGAGGCCGACATGGCCCGGATGGTCGACGCGATGCGCCTGACCCAGGAGATCTGCGCCCAGCCGTCCTTCAGGCCCTACTGCGCCGACCCCTACACGGTGCCCGACGGCGATTCCGAGGATGCGATCCGGTCGCACATCGCCCAGACCACCTTCGAGGTCTACCACCCGGTCGGCACCTGCGCGATCGGCACGGTCGTCGACTCCGAGCTGCGGGTCGAGGGAGCTGAGGCGTTGCGTGTCGTCGATGCCTCGGTGATGCCGACGGTGCCACGTGGAAATACCAACGCGCCGACGATTGCGATTGCAGAGCGCGCCGCGGACCTGATTCGCCACGGCAAGGCACTTGCTGCCGCGGGCGTTGCTGCCCAGGCTTGACTGAAGGGTGGGTGGGGGGACGTCGGCACCCCTCCCCAAAACGCTCGGCGGGAGCCTCGCTTGAGTGTTTTGGGGTGGGGTGCCGACGTCCCTTCAACAGCACACGAGCTTCGAAAAGCTCGCCCCCGAAGGGCCCTGCAATTCTCGAAGGCTCCCTTTCCCCGCAACGCCATTCGGCTCCCCGGAAGCTCCACATGTCCGGGGGTGACGTTTCGGGCGCCCCAAGCTCTGTTTAAAAGCTTGGGGACTCTGGTGCCGGCTTCGCCGGGCTGGGCGTCACTCGGTGACGTGTTGAGAGGAGCCTGGCCGTCCTCCAGGCGAATGTCGCGAAGCGGCCTATGCAATCCGGTGTTTGCGCGGCCGTAGGCCGCGCTCCTGGTTGCACCGCGCATAAGCGCGGTGCTCAATTCGGCTGGAGGACGGCCAGGCTCCCTTGCCCCTGCGCAGAGCCTGGGGATTACCCGCTACTAGCTCGGGTTGGCGACCGGGACGGCGATCTCGCCGTCGTCCTCGGGCATGACGAGGATCGCGCCCTCGCCCGTGACGTAGGCCTCCTCGCCGTGGTACGTGACGTCCATGCCGACCGCCTCGTCGTGCTCGCTGGCGCGCAGCGGCGTCACCAGGCCGATCAGCTTGAGCAGGGCGAAGGTCATGGCGAAGGCGTAGGCGGGGGCCGCGATCGCGGCCAGGGCCTGGTCGAGCAGCTGGTCGGCGTTGCCGTAGAAGAGGCCGTCGGCGAGGCCGTTCCAGCCGACCTGGGCGACGAGGCCGATGAAGAGGATGCCGGTGAAACCGGCGATGCCGTGGGCGGCGAGCACGTCGAGCGTCTCGTCGACCCGGGTGCGGGGCCGCCAGGCGATCACCGCGTAGCAGGGCAGCGCCCCGAGGAAGCCGAGCACCATCGCCCAGCCGGGGCTGATGAAACCGCCCGCGGGGGTGATCAGCACGCAGCCGACGATGATCGCCGTCGCGGCGCCGACCGCCGTCACCTTGCGGCTGCGGACCAGGTCGAGGACGAACCAGGTGATCAGGGCACAGGCCGGCGTGATCAGCGTGTTGGTGAAGGCGAGCACGCTGTTGGCGCCGGTGTTGAAGCCGCTGCCGCCGTTGAAGCCGAACCAGCCGAACCACAGCAGGCCGGCGCCGAGCAGCACGTAGAGCGCGTTGTGGGGGAGCAGCGCCAGGCGGCCGTAGTCCTTGCGCGAGCCGACCACCAGCGCCGCCGCCAGGGCGGAGAAGCCGGAGGCCATCTCGACCGGCACGCCGCCGGCGAAGTCGAGCGTGCCGCGCTCGGCCAGCCAGCCGCCGCCGAAGGCCCAGTGGGCGAGCACCGCGTAAACCAGGACCGACCAGAGCGCCGCGAAGACGAGGAAGGCGCCGAAGCGCATCCGCTCGACCACGGCGCCTGAGACCAGAGCCACGGTGATGATGCAGAAGGTGGCCTGGAAGGCCATGAAGAGGAGGTGGGGGATGGTCGATTCTTCGTTGCGCGGTTCCAGGTCGACGCCCTCGAGGCCGACGTAGCCGAGGCCGCCGATCAGGTCGCCGGTGCCGTCGAAGGCGAGCGAGTAGCCGACCAGCGCCCAGGTGACCATCGCGACCGCGATCGCCGCCACGCACATCATGAAGGTGTTGAGAGTGTTCTTCGCGCGCACCAGGCCGGCGTAGAAGAGGCCCAGGGCCGGGGTCATCATCAGCACCAGCGCGGTCGCGGCCATCATCCAGGCGGTGTCGCCGGTGTCGATCGCGGCGATGACCGGGAGCGCGCTCATCGCTTCTCCACCGGCGTCACGGCGCCGTGGTCGGTCTCGCCGGTGCGGATCCGCACGGCGCGGTCGAGGGGCAGGACGAAGATCTTGCCGTCGCCGACGTGACCGGTGCGGGCGCCCTCGCAGAGCGCGTCGATCGTCGGCTGCACGAAGTCGTCGGAGACGGCGATCTCGAAGCGCACCTTCTCGGCGAGGCCCATCTGCACCGTCGTCCCGCGGTAGGTCTCGACCCGCTCCAGCTCGCCGCCGTGCCCCTGCACGCGGCTCAACGACACGCCGCGCACCTCGGCGCGGTACAGCGCCTCGAGCACGTCGTTCGCCTTCTCCGGGCGCACGATGCCGACCACGAGTTTCACGCGTCCTCCCTTCCCATGCCGGCGCGAGCCTATAGACATTTTCGGCGGCAGGTCAAGCCGGGTCGCCCTGCCTCCTACACTGAACCGATGCCCATGGAGCCAGGCGACTCCACCTTCACCCTGTACAGGCGCGGGATCGAGCTGCTCGAGGAGGAGGACTTCGAGGAGGCCGCCACGCCGCTGGAGGAGGCGGCCCGCCGGGCGCCGGAGAAGTCGTCGGTTCGCGAGGCGCTGGGCCGCGCCTACTTCCGCTCCGGGCGCTTCGCCGCCGCCGCGGTCGAGTTCCGGGCCGTGGTCGAGCGCCACCAGGTGAACGACTACGCGCACTTCTGCCTCGGCCGCGCCCTGGCCAAGACCGGCGAGACCGAGCGCGCCCGCCACCACCTCGCGCTCGCCTGCAACCTGCGGCCGGACAGAAGCGACTACAGCTTCTACCGAGCGATGCTGGGGGCTTAGGCCCCAACCCGTCCTAACCGAGGCTTCGCAGCTTGCCCTCGCCCCGCCGGGCGGCGACTTCACGGCTGGCCTGCTCGTCCCGCTCGTCGCGCAGCCGGGCGGGGAGCGTGGCGTCGATCGTGGTGCCGCTGCCGGGAGCGCTCTGGAGCTCCAGCCTCCCGCCCGCCAGGGTGACGCGTTCGCGCATCCCGACCAGGCCGAAGCCGTCGGTCCTGAGGCCGGGGTCGAAGCCGCTCCCTTCGTCGGAGACCCGCACCCGTACGTTTTCCTCGTCCTCGGTCACCTCGACGCTGGCGCGGTCGGTCTCCGCATGCTGTGCGGCGTTGTTGAGCGCCTCCTGGACCAGGCGAAAGGCGGTGTCCTCGATCTCGCTGGCGAGCCTGCGTTGCCTGCGGCCGGAGGGGAAGTCGAGGTTGAGGTCCAGGTCGACTTCGATCGCCCCGCTGGCCTCGAGGCGTTCGGCGAGGGCCTCCAGGGCGGCGCCCAGGCCCAGCTCGTCGAGCGTGGTCGGGCGCAGGTCGGCGATCAGGCGGCGCATCTCGGCGATCGCGTCGTCGACCTGTTCGATTCCCTGCGAGAGCAGCCGCTCGGTTTCGCCGGGATCGCTGCGCCTGGCGGCGGAGAGCAGCACGCGCAGGCCGGCGAGGCTCTGCAGGGACTCGTCGTGCAGCTCCCGCGCCCAGCGGCCCCGCTCGCGCTCGGTCGCGGCGATGCTTTCGCGAGTCCGGTCCTCGGCGACCGTCTGGGCGGTGGCGACCGCGGTCGCCGCGCTGGCGGCGAAGGAGACGAGAACCTGCTCGTCTTCGTCGCTGAAGCCGGTGTCGCGACCGAGTGGGTCGAGCGCGACCAGCACGCCCAGCGTCTGGCCGCGGAAGATGAGCGGCACGAGCAGCGCCGTGACACCGGCGTCCGGGCTGCCGGGCCGCGCCATCAGGCTCGGATCGAGGTCCTGGATGCGCCGCGGCTCCCGCGCCTCCAGCACCTGGCCCGGGATCGAGCCCCCGATCGGGATGCGCGACTCGAAGCCGTCCGCGTGCTCGCCGGCAACCGAGACCGGGACGAGGTCGTCGTCGCCGTCGCACAGCAGGACCAGCAGCGTGCGCGCCTCGACCAGCGCCCGGGCGCGCTTGACCGCGATCTCCAGGATCCGTTCGAGGTCGGTCTCGCCGCCGACCGCGCGGGCGATCTCGGTCGTCGCTTCCAGCCGGTGCACGGCGCGCTCCATGTCGTCGCGCTGGCTCTCGACGCTGTGGTACAGGCGCGCGTTCTCGACCGCGATCGCCGTCCACTCGGCAAGGATCATCGCCGAGTGCTCGTCGGCGTCGTCGAACTCGCCCTCCTCCTTCTCGGTCAGGTAGAGGTTCCCCCAGGCATGGCCGCGGACCATCACCGGGACCCCGAGGAAGGTGGTCATCGGCGGGTGCGCGGGGGGGAAG
>DASUIY010000119.1:0-8862 GCA_036279555.1 Solirubrobacterales bacterium
ACGTCGTAGGCGGTCGTGAATTTGGCGCTGACCGTCTTGGGACCGGTCATCGTCACTTTGCACTGGCGCCCGTTGGCCCCGAGTTTGTCGCAACCTTTCCAGCTGACGAAGAGGGATTCCCCATCAGGCGAGGCCGTGAGAATCACTTCTTTGCCGGCTTCGAAGTCGGCAGAGCAGGTCGGGTCGCATTCGACCCCGGCCGGGTTGGAGACGACGGTGCCGTCACCAGTGCCTTCCTTGGCGACTTTGAGTTCGTGTCCTTCCGTACCGAACTTTCCGATCGCCCTCGGCGTCCCGATGGACGTGTACCAGAGGTTGCCGCCGGGACCCGCTGCGAGTGCGTTGGACCTGGTGAACGACTGCAGGAGCGTCGCCGGTTTGAGCGAGAATCCTTTTTCAGGAGTTATCGCACCTGTGGCCGGTTTGATCCGGAAGAGCTTGTTGGCGACCGCGGTCAGGGTCGTTTCCACCGTGCAGGTCCCACCCGTGAGTTTGCTTCCGTCACAGGCCAGCAGGGGCACGTCGGCCCGTGCGAATTTTCCAGTAAAAGAGACCGACCGGTTACTGCCGACGGCGCCGACGCTGACATTGGCGGTTCCGCCGATGGTGGAGAGCTTGGCAAGCGCTTCCCTGACATTGGCAGCCGTTGAAGCAGGTTTCACCGCCAGGTCCCCGGTGAGGCTCACGCCGGTGGTTTTGGCGGTGGCTTCTTTGGTCATCAGGATGCTGGTCAGCGGTGCTTCACAGTTGGAAGGCACGCAGCTGCTGACGATGGATTCCGCCGGGATGCCGGCCCCGGTGATCAGTTCGCCTTTGGCCACTTTGCCGGTGGAAAGGACAGGGCTGGTGATTGTTTTTTTCTGGGTCGCGGTGCCTTCGTTCGTAATGTTGCCTGTACCGGTCCAGCCGGTTTTTTGACCTTCGAATTCAAGCTTGTAAGTGCCTTCGGTTGCAGTGATCGTCACCGTTTGCTGCTCGTTTTGACCGAACGCTTCTGTAGCCCAAACATTTCCGTCGGGGCCGGCAGTGAACGAGGTCAGAGTAGTAGCTTCCGGAGAGGTGGGGGTTTTGTAGTAGCTCACCACACCTGCGGTGGTGATTGCACCCAGCCTTTCGTTTACGGCTTTGTTCACGGGGAACCAGAGCCTGCCATCGGAACCAGCGACAATCGACGTCGGCTGATTTGTAGCGTCGCCTACAACTTCAAACTCGGTGACGACGCCCGCGGGAGTGATACGGCCTACGGCCTTCGTCGTGCCGCAGTCGCCGAACCAGACGTTGCCGTCGGGGCCAGCCGTGACTGAGCAGATATCGGCTCCGGCATTGAAGCCTTCGGTGCTCGTGGGGTATTCGGTGACCACGCCGGCGGGGGTGATGCGGGCGATCCCGCCGGAGCTCAAGGCGACCCAGAGGTTTCCGTCGGGACCCGCTGCGATGTGACTTTTGAAGAGCGGTTCAGCCGGCATGCCCGGCACCGAGATCTCTGTTAGGGAGGTTTCCGGTTCGGAGGGGTCGATGTGGCCTACTTTTTGAGCGCCTGGCTCGGTGAACCAGATATCGCCGTCGGAGCCTTTGGCGATCCCCCACGGGTAGCCGCTGATACCGAGGGGGGTGTACTCGGTCACTTCGCCGCCCGGGGTAACTTTGCCGATTTTGCTGCTGGTGCTAATTGGGAAGCCCGGGTCGGTGAACCACATGTTGCCGTCGGAGCCTTCGACCAGCGTCATCGGGAAGGTCGGTTCGGTCGGCGCGGAGTACTCGGTGTTCGAGCCAATCGCATCCGCCGAGGCGCCCGCGGGCAGGGCCAAGGCCAGTGCCGCAACGGCCATCAGGGCTGCGGGAACGCCGATTCGCGTGCGCAGCCGTTTGAGAATCATCGGTTTCGACCTTGCGGACGGTCCCTTCGAAGTGCCTCTCACTTGTCTCTCCTTGTGCCTTGAGCCCCTGCACAACAGCCGCTTCCCGGCGGCTTCGGCGACTCGGTTTTTTCCCTGTAGGGGTTCCTCCCCTTGCATGCCCCAGTGAGGGCACGATGAGGCAGAATACCCATGTCGTACCGGAATTGCAAGTTGACGTTCTCATTCAGGAAATGGACGTTCCGGCCACTGGGGCCGCCCCGGCCATTCCAGTCATGAGTGAAATGCAGGGAGGATTCCGCTCTACGGCGAGCGATGCGAGCACGTCCCCGACCCGCAACGGAGATCGGGCTCTCTAAAGCGAAGCTAGGGCTTTACGACCCTGAAGATGAGCTTCTTGAGCTTGGTGCGGGGTTCGCCGCCGGTGGGCGAAAACGTGAATTTGACTTTGATCCGCAGCTGGCGGCCTTTGGATTTTTCGAGTTCGGCCATGCCTTTGGCGTTGAGCTCGAGTTTCAGCGTGAAGCTGCCGGCGGTTTTACCCGTCGCTTTGGCCGTTTTCATCAGGTCGGCGGTGGCCGTGAAGGTGCCGCCGCTGGAGACCTTGACCCTGATCGTGACGACGCCGGTCGAGGGGTGCTTGACCTTGCCCAGGTTGAACTTGTTGGACGCCACCGGGGTGCAGTAGGGCGGGGTGCCGGTCTGCCCTTTGGGGCATCCGGCGGCCGGGGAGGCGGCCGGCAGCGCAAGCGCAATTATGGCAAGCGCCCCCGCGAGCAGAAGAAGCAGTCTGTTCCTCACTACGGACCTCCCTTTCCGGCTGCAACCCTAGCAGGCAGGCTGGCAAGCCGGCCCTGCCTGGCACGCACCCGGAATGCGCCCTCGGGGGCGTCGATCCGGACGAGGAAGACGCGCCGCGGCCCGGCCGCAGCCTGGGCGAGCGGCGCCCAGCCGTGCCGGGTGCGGCGCTCGAGGACGAGCCGGCCCGCCGCGGGCGCCTTGCCCCAGAGGAGCACCCCACCGCGGCCGCGCCGCGCGACGAAGGGGAAGCCGAAGGCACGGTGGGCCGGCTTCGCCCCGCCCCCGTGGAAGAAGAGGCCACTCTGCTGGGTCGCGCCGAACCCGGCCGCACCGGGAGGCCGGTCGCGCAGATACCACCAGACGACCGCGCCGGCGCCCTGACGCCACAGTTCGAAGAGCGATTCGGAGAGGAAGCGCGCGTGGCGGCGCAGCGGCACCCCGTCGGGGTCGGGCGGATTTGAGTCGATCCAGATCTCCGTCGCCCAGAGGGGCTTGGGCCCGGCCGGAAGCAGGCGCCCGGTCGCGACCGCCCGGCGCACGATAGAGGTGAGGCGGCCGAGGTCGGGGGTCGAGACGTCGAGCGGGCTGACGGCGCCGCGGCTGGGCGCCCAGACGTTGATCGGGTTGTGGGCGGCGACGTCGAAGCGGGCGGGTTCGGGACAGGCGAGCGGCCGCAGCTGTGGGCCGCGCAGGCAGAGCAGGGCGCGCCAGAACCAGACCGGCGGGACTCGGCTCCCCCCCACCGTCGGGTCCCCGTAGGGCGCCAGGCCGCCGACGACGACGCGGGCGCCTGGGTTGGCGGCGTGGACCGCGGCGTAGGCGGCGTTCAGCATCGCCCGGTAGTGCTGCGGGGCGACCAGCTTGCCGCCTTCCCAGAGCGGGTTGAGGTGGACCGAGAGGTTCTGCTCGGCCCAGACCTGGAAGTAGCGGACGCGGGGGAGCGGGCCGGCGCCCGGGTCGGCGGGGTCGGCGAAGCCGCCGGTGTAGCGAGCCGCGAGCGCGCGGGAGAAGCTCCCCAGCTCGGCCGGCTGCGGCAGCCAGGTGCCGGGCGGCGCCACGGCGGTGCTGGGGCGGTCGGGGCCCTCCGCCCAGCGGGGGGCGAAGTTGACGTCGAGCACCGGCTCCAGGCCGCGGGCGGCGGCGGCGCGGACGGCCCCGTCGAGGGCCTCCCACTCGTAGGCCGGGTCGGCGGGATCGGCGGGGTCGAAGCCGGCAGGAGGAGCCTTGGGCGCGATGCTCGACCAGGCGACGCCGAGCAGCACCAGGTCCGCCCGCGCCTCCCGCGCCTTGGTCATCCACTCGTCGCGCAGGGGCTCGTCGGCGCCGCTGAAGGCCGTGTCGGCGAGGCCGAGCTCGAGGCCGCGCGGCGCCGCGCCGGCACCCGGCGCCAGGACGGCGAGCGCCAGCACCGCGAGGGCGAGGGCTCGGGCGGCCCGCTTCACCGCGTCACGAGGCCCCGCCACCTGGCGACGCCGAAGGCGACCGCGCCCGCCGCCGTGAGCGCCAGCAAGAGCGGGAAAAAAGCGCCGAGACCCTGGTCGTCGAGCACCCGCACCGCCGAAGCGGACGCGGCGGCCCGCGAGCCGTCGCGGTCCCCGGCCCCACCGGGCACTCCGGCGGGTGCGGTTTTGGCGACCACGGTCGCGACCGCCAGGCCCTCGGGCCCGCGCTGGCGCAGGGCACCTTCGGTGGCCTCGCTCAGCGCTCCGTCGCGCACGGCGTCGCGCGTCTCCTTGGCCGAATCGGGCGCCCGCGGGCCGGTCGCGCCGGGCAGCGTCTGGTAGTACTGGTCGGCCTCGGAATTGCCCGGCGGCGCGACGACCCGGACCGCGGCCCCGGCGGGCAGCGGCATGACGAGCACAAGCAGGAGGGCGAGTGTCGTAGTTTTCATCGCCTTGATGGGCATAAACACGCCGGGGAGCCAGGAAGAGCTATGACCCTCGGCTCTCGGCGGAAACTGTACATGGGGGCACTGGAGACACCGGAGCGCAAGGGGCGGGCAGCCGCGCCGGCCCCCGGGCGCCCGGCGGGCGCCCGGTTCGACTGGGGCGGGGCCGCGACCTGGCTGCTCGCCGCCTTCCTCGTCGTCTACCTGGCGCTGGAAAACGGCGGCTACGACCCGATCCCGCGCGACCAGGTCGGGGTCGCGGTCTGGTGGCTGGTGCTGCTCGGGGTCGCGGTGGAGGCGCTGCCGGTGCCGGGGCGGACCCGCGCCGGCCTCGCCGTCCTCGGCCTGCTCGCCGGCTTCGGCGCCTGGACCGCGATCTCGCTGGGCTGGACGCAGAGCGCCGAGCGGACCGCCGACGAGCTCGCCCGGGTCGCCACCTACCTCGGCGTCCTCGTGCTCGGCATCTGCCTGGCGACGCGGCGGCGGCCGGGTGCGCGGCAGGTCCTGCACGGGGTCACCTTCGGCCTCGGCCTGATCGCGGCGCTCGGGGTCCTCTCCCGCCTGCAGATGGCCTGGTTCCCGGTCAACGAACTGGGCAAAGTGCTGCCGGGGATCGAGATCGAGCGCCGGCTCTCCTACCCGCTGGGCTACTCGAGCGCGATCGGGGCGCTGGCGGGGATGACGCTGCCGCTGCTGCTCGCGGCGACCGCCTCGGCGCGCACGATCGCCGCCCAGGCCCTCGCCGCGGCGGCGATCCCGCTCGCCGGCCTCGCGCTCTACCTCGCCACCTCCGGCACCGGGGCGATCGTCGCCGTCGCGGCGATGCTCGCCTTCCTCGCCCTCGCTCCCGACCGCGTGCCGAAGCTGCTCACGCTCGCCGCCGGGGCCGGCGGCGCGGCGCTACTCGCCCTCGCCGTCGACAGCCGCGACGCGCTGGCCCGCGGCCTGCCGACCCCGGCCGCCGAAGCGCAGGGGGACGAGGTGATGTGGATCGCGCTGGGGATCTGCGCCGCGGTCGCCGTGGCGCAAGTCGGGATCGGGCTCGCGGCACGCAACCTGCGGCGGCCCCGCTGGCTGCGGCCCAGCCGCGGCGAGGCGCTCATAGCGACGGCCGCGGTGGTCCTCGTCGCGATCCCGGTCGGGTTTGCCGCCGGGCTGCCGGGCGAGGCCTCGGACCGCTGGGAGGTCTTCAAGAGCCACGGCGAGGGGGCGAGGGTGGCGCCCAGCTCGCCCGCCTCGATCCTCGACTCGACCAGCAGCGGCCGTTACCAGTTCTGGCAATCGGCAGTGGAGGCGGGCGAAGCGGGGCCCTGGCATGGGGCGGGGGCGGGGGCGTTCGAAACGTACTGGGCCCAGCGCGGTTCGTACAAAGGGTTCGTTAGGTCTGCTCACTCGCTCTACCTGGAGGCCTTCGTCGAGCTGGGGATCGTCGGGCTCGTGCTGATCGGGGGCTTCGTGCTGGTCGTGCTCGGCACCGGCGCGGTGCGCTCGCTACGGGCTCCGCCCGAGCAGCGCCTGCTGCTCGCAGCTGCCACCGCCGGCGCGACGGGGTTCGCGATGGCCGCGGCCCTGGACTGGGTCTGGCAGCTGGCGGCGCTCGCGGTCGCCTTCATGCTGCTGGCGGCGGTCGCCGTCAGCGGCTACTCGCTGCCGGAACCGACGCGGCGGCGGCGGCGCAGCAAGCGCCAGAACCGCCACCGGCTGCAGCGCGCCGCGGTCGCCGCGGTCGCGGTCGCGGCCCTGATCGCGATCTGGTTCCCGCTGCGCGGCGCCACCCACCTGCGCCAGAGCCAGATCGACGCCGCCCACGGCGAACTCGCGGCGGCCCTCCAGCAGGCCCGCGACGCCGCCGACGCCCAGCCCTATGCGGCCGCCCCGCTGCTGCAGGAAGCGCTCGTGCTCGAGCAGCAGGGGAGGCTCGGGCCGGCGGCGGCGGCCGCCGCCGAGGCCACCCGCAAGGAAGAGGCCAACTGGCGCACCTGGACGATCCTGGCGAGGATCGAAGCCGAGCGCGGCCGCGTCGAGCGCTCGCTGCACGCCTACGGCCGGGCCAAGGCGCTCAACCCCAACTTCATCCTGTTCAGAACCGATTAGCTTGCCGGGATGACCAAGATCCTCTTCGTGGTCGGCATGGCCCGCAGCGGCAGCACGCTGCTGACCGCGCTGCTGAACCGGGTCGACGGCTTCGCCGGGCTGGGAGAGACGCACGTCTACTGGGAGCTCGCCGGGGGCGAGGAACGCTGCGGCTGCGACCGCAGCCTGGCCGAGTGCCCGCTCTGGGGGACGCTGTACCGGGAGCAGCGAGAGCGGGGCGTCGACTTCACCGAGCTGCAGGACTCCTTCCGCGACTTCGTCCGCCCCCGCCCCAGCTCGCTGCTGCGCGGCCTGCGGGCCCGGCGCGGCGGGCAGGGGACCGACCGCCTCGGCCGCTACCTGGAGGCAACCGAGTCCACCTATAAGTGGATGGCGGAGAGGACCGGGTCGACGGTGCTGGTCGACTCGACCAAGCTCCCGGCGGCGGCCGACCTGACCGCGGCGATGCCGAGCGCCGACGTCCACCTCGTGCACCTGGTGCGCGACCCGCGGGCCGCCGCGCAGTCGCTCGCCCGCCGCCACCAGGACGAGGGCGGCGGGCGCGGCTCGCTGCGTTACCTCGCCGCCGTCGCCAGGGCGGCGCTGGACTGGACGCTGCGCAACGCCTACGCGGAGGCGAAGCTGCGGCGCCACTTCGCGCGGCGCTACCTGCGGCTGCGCTTCGAGGACCTGACGCGGGAGCCCCGCGAGACCGTGGCGGGCCTGCTGGAGTTCGTCGGCGCCGAGCCAGCCCCGGAGATCTTCGTCTCCGGGGACACGGTCGAGCTCGGCGAGAACCACATCCTCACCGGCAACTCCGTCCGCTTCCAGCGCGGGCCGGTCGCGGTGGCGCCGGCCGAGAAGTGGCGTGCCGAGATGCCTCTCCACGCCCAGGCCCTGGCGACGCTGCTGACCCTGCCGCTGCTCGCCTTCTACCGCTACCCGCTCCTACCCCAGCGCTGAGCCTTCCGGTGCGCCTCTTCCGGTGCGCCTTATGGACCTGTGAGGTCCATAAGGCGCACCGGAAGGACTTGCCGGGGATAATCCGCCGCCCCCGATGCGCATCCTCCTGCTCTCCTACTGCTTCCCGCCGGTGCCTCTGATCGAGGCGCAGGTGGCGGCGAAGGTGAGCGGGCACCTCGGCCCTGACGCCTCGATCGACGTGATCGCGGCCGAGCCCGGCCTCTGGCGGCTGCCCGCCGACCACAGCCTCGACGAGTACGTAGAGGAGGCGTTCGGGTCGGTGACCCGGCTGCGCCGGCCCGGGATGCCGCTGCTGCTGCGAACCCACGGACGCGTGCCGTTCCTTAGCGAGCGGCCCGACGCGCTCACCTTCCTCAACGGGCGGGTGCTGAAGGAGGTGCGGCGGCGCTCGCTCGAGGAGTACGACCTGCTGGTCACGCGCGGCCAGTTCCACTCGATCCACATGGTGCCGCTGCGCCTTCGCCGCCGGCCTCCCTGGGTCGCCCACTTCAGCGACCCTTGGGTCGGCAACCCGACCCGGGGCGACGCGCGGCGGGTTCGCTGGATCAACGAACACAAGGAGGCGCGTGTGGTCGAGGCGGCGGACCGGCTCGTCTTCACCTCGGCGACTGCGGCCGAGTACACGGTCGGGCGCTACCCGGAGGCGGTCCGCGCCAGGACCCGCCACGTGCCGCACTGCTTCATGCCGGAGCTGTTCGAGGGCGGCGCGGCGGCGCCGTCGAGCGGCCGGGTGCTGGCCCGCCACGTCGGCAACCTGCGCTGGAACCGCCACCCCGAACCGCTCTTCCGCGCGCTGCTGGAGCTGGAACGGCAGCGACCCGGCGCGCTCGCCGAGCTGCGCGTCGACCTGCTCGGGCTGATCAGCCCAGCGATGCTGGAGGGCGATGCCGCACGCGCTCTGCCGGAGGGGCTGCTCGAGGTCTCGCCCCCGGTCGACTACCGCTCCTCGCTGCTGGCGATGCGCGAGTCGGAGCTGCTGCTGGTGACCGAGACCGAGGCGGCCCGCAGCGTCGACCTGCACGCCAAGATCGTCGACTACACCGGTGCCGGCGTCCCAATCGTCGGCATCGTCCCGCCGGGCCCCACCGCCGACCTGATCGAAGCCCTAGGAGGCTGGCACGGCCACCCCAGCCACCCCGAGCAAGGCGCGCAAGCCCTCCAAGCGGGCCTGGAGGAGGCGCAGCGGCGACGCCACACAAGCAACCCCAGCCTTTGGGGCAACCCCGCCGTCCGCGCCCGCTACAGCGCTGAAACGGTAGG
>DASUIY010000120.1:0-4212 GCA_036279555.1 Solirubrobacterales bacterium
ATGGCGGCGATTCTACATGAAACCGTGTCGTTGTCGGAAATCCGTGTCGGATCTCAAACATCGCGCAGGTCGAAGGCCCGCAGGCCCTCCGAGCCGCCGTCGGTGCAGTCGAAGAAGCGGCGGTTGACGCAGTCATACGACTCTCCCGAGCCCTCGTACGCGCGCTCGACGGAGAACTGGCAGTGGGGCAGGGCGTCGCCCGTCATCTTCACCCCGCCGAAGCCGCCCGGCTGGAGGACCGCGTCGAGCTCGACCTTGGCGGCGAAGACGTCCTGCATGCAGCCGACGTACTGCACGCCGTTGAGCATGTCGACGAAGCTGTAGAGGTAGCGGCAGCGCATTTCGACGCAACCGCGCGGCTCGACCATCTTGTCGCAGAAGGAACGGCACTGGCGACACTCGCCCGTCTTCTCGCGAATCGCTGGCATGAAGGAAGTCTACGGACCGCCGGCCACGAAAACCAAGGCCTGGGCTGGCTAAGCGGCCAGGGCGGTGGCGCTGGACAGGACGTGGTCCAGCTCGCTTCGAAGCCTGCCTGAGGGACGGACGCGGAAGCCTTCGCCGCATTTCAACTCCGTCGTCCTGCCGTCGGTGCCGAGCAACGCCACACGGACCTCTTCAGGGCCCTTGTGGTGTTCGAGCACAGACTTGATTTCCTCGATCAGGGCGTCGGAGTAGGCGGCTTCCTCGACCTCCACCTTGAACGGCCCGCTGGGCGCACTGGCGACGGTGGGTGCGGCCGCGATCTCCTCGGCGTCGGGTTCGAAGCGCTCGGCCTCCTGCACGACGAGCTTCGTCTCGCCGCGGTCCTTGTGGTCGAGGCGGCCGCGGACGACGACGATCGCGTCGGGCGCGATGATCGCCGCGCTCTCGGCCTCGTCGGCCTTGAAGACCAGCATCTCGACCTGCCCCTCGACGTCGTCGAGGGTGGCGAACATCATCTGGCTGCCGCTCTTGGTGCGGATCTTCTTGCACTCGGTGACGATGCCGCCCACCGTCACCCAGGAGCCGTCCTGCTTGTTGGCGAGGTCGGCGAGGCTGCAGTCCACGCGGGCGCGCAGCGCGCCCCGCACCTCGGTCAGCGGGTGCGAAGAGAGGTAGGTCCCCAGCGTCTCCTTCTCGAGAGCCAGCAGCTCGGCGCGCTCGAACTCGGCGGCCGGGATCGGCGGGCGGTGGTGCGCCTGAGCGGCTGAGCCCGCCCCGTCGCTCTCCCCCTCGCCGAAGTCGAAGATCGAGCCCTGGCCGAGCTGCGCGTCCTCCTGGGCCTTCTGCCCAGCCGACTGCGCCGCCGGCAGCGCCTCGAGCATCCCTTTGCGCGTCGCCCCGGTCGAGTCGAGCGCCCCGCACTTGATCAGGCATTCGATCGCGCGTTTGTTGACCGCACGCGAGTCGACCCGTTCGCAGAAGTCCCAGATCGAGTCGATCGGGCTGTCCTCGCGGGCGCGCAGGATCGACTCGACCGCGGCGTGGCCGACGTTCTTCACCGCGTCGAGGCCGAAGCGGATCGCCTTCTCGGAGACGACGAAGTCGTGGTCGGAGGAGTTGACGTCGGGCGGCAGCACCTCGATCCCCATCTCCTCGCAGCGGTTGACGAAGAACGGGACCTTGTCCTTGGTGTTCATCACCGAGGAGATCACCGCCGCCATGTACTCGGCCGGGTAGTTGGCCTTGAGGTAGGCGGTGCGGTAGGAGATCAGCGCGTAGCAGGCGGCGTGGGACTTGTTGAACGAGTAGTCGGCGGCCGCCTCCATCAGCGACCACATGTCGTTGGCGACCTTGGTCGCCGTGCCCGAGGCCTGCATCCCCTCGAGGAATTTCGCCTTCATCGTCGCCATCAGCTCGCGCTTCTTCTTGCCGATCGCCTTGCGCAGGTCGTCGGCCTCGGCCGGGCTGAAGCCGGCCATCCGCTTGGCGATCTCCATCAGCTGCTCCTGGTAGAGGACGCAGCCGTAGGTCGGCTCCGTGATCGGGCGCAGGCGCTCGTCGGGATAGGTGACCGAGGAGGGGTTGCGCTTGCCCTTGGCGTAGTCGGGGATGTAGCGCATCGCCCCGGGCCGGTAGAGCGAGACGAGCGCGACGATGTCGTCGAACTCGGTCGGCTTCACCTTCTTCATCGCCTCGCGCATGCCCTCGGACTCGAGCTGGAAGACGCCGGTGCCCTCGCCGCGGGCCAGCATCTCGAAGGTCTTGGCGTCGTCCATCGGGATCGCGCTCATGTCGATCTCGACGCCGCGCGAGCGGCGGATGATCTCGGCGGCGTCCTCGATCACGTCGAGGTTGCGCAGCCCGAGGAAGTCCATCTTCAGCAGCCCGATCTCCTCGATCGGGCCCATCGAGTACTGGGTGACGATCTTGTACTGGCGCTCGGCCTTGCCGTTTCCGTTTCCGTTGCCGTTGCCGTTGCCGCCGGCCGGCGCCGGGGCGCTGCGGTCCTCGGCCAGCTGCAGCGGGACGATCTCCTGCAGCGGCCGGTCGGCGATGACGACCGCGGCGGCGTGGATCGAGTTGTTGCGGATGATCCCCTCGAGGCCCTGGGCGACGTCGAGGATCTTCTTGGCGTCGGGCTCGGAGTCGTAGGTCTTGCGCAGCTCCTGGCCGGGCTTGAGGCATTCCTCGAAGGAGGGGTTGCGGCCGAGGATCGGCTCCGGGATCTGCTTGGCGAGCCGGTCGCCGCTGCCGTAGTCGAAGCCGAGCACGCGGGCCGCGTCGCGGGTCGCCGCGCGCGGCGCCATCTTGCCGAAGGTGATGATCTGGGCGACCGACTCGCGACCGTACTTCTCGGCGACGTAGCGGATCACCCGCTCGCGGCCACGCACCGAGAAGTCGATGTCGATGTCCGGCATCGACTTGCGGCCGGGGTTTAGGAAGCGCTCGAAGAGCAGGTCGTTGGCAAGCGGGTCGATGTCGGTGATCGTCAGCGCGTAGGCGACGATCGAGCCCGCCGCCGAGCCGCGGCCGGGGCCGACGGCGACGCCGTTGTCCTTGGCGTAGCGGACGAAGTCCCAGACGATCAGGAAGTAGGAGGAGAAGCCCATCTCCTCGATCACGCCGAGCTCGAACTCGATCCGCTCCTGCGCCTCGGCGGGGACCGGGTCGCCGTAGCGGGCGCGCAGCCCCTCGGCGGCGATCCGCCGCAGCATCGCCTCCGGCTCCTCGCCGTCGGGCGTCGGGTAGCGCGGCAGCAGCAGCTTGCCCAGCTCGATCTCGGCGTCGCAGCGCTCGGCGATCTCCAGCGTCGCCGGCATCGCCTCCGGCCACTCGGCGAACGAGTCGGCCATTTCCTCGCTGCTCTTCAAGTAGAACTCGTTGGTGTCGAAGCTCATCTTCGGCGCCGCCAGGGTCGACTTGGTCTGCACGCAGAGCAGCGCCGCGTGGTTGTCGAAGTCCTCGCGCCGCAGGTAGTGGACGTCGGCGGTGCCGACCAGCGGCCGGCCCAGCTCGCGGGCGTAGCGGACGATCCCCTCGTTGGCCTTGTCCTGCTCGGGGATGCCGTTCTTCTGCACCTCGAAGTAGACCTGCTCGGGCCCGAAGGCCTGGATCAGGTCGTCGAGATGAGCGCGCGCGTCGTCGGGCCGCTCCTCCACGAGCCGGCGGCAGAAGCGCGACTGCAGGCACCCGGTGAGCACGATCACGCCCTCGGAGTGGGCGGCGAGCATCTCCATGTCGACGTTGGCCTTGCCGCGCGAGAAGCCTTCGAGGAAGCCAGCCGAGGTGAGCTTGACCAGGTTGGCGAGGCCGGCGTCGCTCTCAGCCAGGAGGGTGAGGTGGTTGCGCTCGTACTTCGGCTTCTCCTTCAGCGTCGTCACGTCGTCGACGAAGTAGGCCTCGAAGCCGGCGATCGGCTTGATCCCGTGCTTTTTGCAGGCCTTGTAGAGGTCGACCGTCCCATTCATCACCCCGTGGTCGGTCAGGCCCAGGGCGGGCTGGCCCATCTCGGCCGCACGAGCCGCCATCGCGTCGATCTTGCAATGGCCGTCGAGCAGCGAGTACTCGCTGTGGGCGTGCAGGTGTACGGCGGAAGGCGTGCTCACGGCCGGGCGATCATGTCAATCAGCCCAGATGGAGCGAGGCAATTTCTTGCGTCTTCCGCGCACCTTCCGGGGGTTTCGAAGGGCGACGATCTCGGGGAGGGGTTCCGCTTAACTTTTTCGAGGAGCGGGGACTGCTAACGCTCGGAAGGAACTCGCGAACAAGTACAAGACGCTCCACCCC
>DASUIY010000121.1:0-3670 GCA_036279555.1 Solirubrobacterales bacterium
CCACGACCGCGGTCGCTTGGGAGACCGAGGTGTCCGTTCGCGAGAGGATCAGCTGCGGGTACAAAGCCAGGCCCAGGATGCAGAGCACCAGGGGCACCAGGACGATGCCGTCGCGCCAGGAGATCTCACGCGATTCAAGCCCCTCCGGGCGGCGGTTGTGCATGGTGCGCTGGTAGAGGCGCAGGGCGTAGTAGGCGCTCATGGCGACGCCGGAGATCGCGACGATCGCGAAGACGATCTTGGAGTCGAAGAGACCGTTGAGGATGTAGAACTCGCCGACGAAATTCGCTGACCCTGGCATTGCCAGCGTGGCGAGAGTGACGATCAGGAAGAGGGCAGCGAGTACGGGGGCCTTCATTGCCATGCCACCCATCTCTCGGAGATCCTCGGTTCCCGAGCGCTCCGCCAGGAGCGCGACGATGACGAAGAGCGGCGCTACGACGAGGCCGTGGTTGACCATCTGCAGCACGGCCCCGTCGGCCCCGTCGGCGCTGAGGGCGAAGATGCCGGCGGTGATGAAGCCGAGCTGCGCCACCGAGGAGTAGCCGGCGACGAGCCGCACGTTGGTCTGCGTGAAGGCCATCACCGAGCCGTAGAGGATCGAGGCGAGGGCGATCACCAGCACGACCTCCTGGAATTCCACGGTCGCGTCGGGAAAGAGCGGCAGGACGACGCGCAGGAAACCGTAGGCGCCGACCTTGGCCAGGACCCCGGAGAAGACCGCCAGCACCGGCAGCGGCGCGGCGCGGTAGGCGTCGGGCATCCAGCCGTGCAGGAGGAAGGCCGGCATCTTGACCAGGAAGGCGGCGGCGAAGAACCAGAAGATCCAGCGCTGGCTGCCCTCGGCCAGCGGCTGCTGGGCGAGCTCGGCGATCGAGAAGGTGATGTCGCCGCCGTCGGCCGCGATGATCCCCGTCGCGATCGCCGCGACCAGCATCAAGAGCGAGCCGATCAGCGTGTAGACGATCATCTTCAGCGTCGCCGCCGCTGCGGTCGGCCCGCCCTCGCGGTCGTTTCCCCAGGCGCCGAAGAGGAAGTAGAACGGCACCAGCATCAGGTCGAAGAAGAGGACGAAGAGCAGCAGGTCCTGGGCCAGGAAGGCGCCCAGCGTCGCCGTCTCGCCGAGCAGCATCATCAGGAAGAAGAGGTGCGGCCGCTCCTGCTCGCGGAAGGCGGCGAAGGCCGTCCCGGCCGTCCAGAGCACCGTGGTGAGCAGGATCAGGAAGAGGTTGAGCCCGTCGACGCCGAGGCTGTAGTCGACCCCGAGGCCGGGGATCCACTCGACGTCGACCGTGTCCTGCAGCCCCGCGGCGCCGGAGTCGAAGCCGGCGAGCAGGGCGACCGCGAGGCCCAGCGTCACCGCCGTGCCCAGCGTCGCCCACCAGCCGCTCAGCCGGCGCGGCATGAGGAGGCCGAGGAAGCCGAAGACGAGCGGTGTCCAGAGCAGCGAGTTGGTCATGAGCTGCTCAGGAGGAAATAGAGGGCGAGCCCGGCGAAGCCGGCGATCAGGAGCAGCGCGTAGTTGCGCACGAAGCCGCTCTGCACGAGCCGGACGACGCGGCCGCCGGTGCCGACGACGTCCTCGGTGCCGCGGACCAGCCCGTCGACGACCACCCGCTCGAAGGTGCGGTCGGCCAAGCGGCCTATGGCGAGCGCCGGCCGCACGACGAGGAAGTCGATCGCCTCGTCGAAGTACCACTTGTTGTAGAGGAAGGTGTGCAGGGTGGAGAAGCGCCGCTGCAGGGCGGCGGGCGTCTCGGGGCGCGCCACGTAGAGGTAGTAGGCGATGCCGATCCCGGCCAGGGAGATCGCCGCGCCGATCGCCAGGCCGAGCCACTCGGCGCCCACCGAGGGATGCGCGTGGCTGAGGACGAGGCCCTCGAAGACCGGGTCAAGGAAGGAGCCCACCACGTGGTCGACGCCCGGGACCTGGACCAGCCCGGCGAAGAGGGCGCCGAAGGCGAGCGCCGCCATCGCGATCCGCATCGAGGCCGACCGCTCGGCGATGTGGTGCTCGGCGCCGGGGAAGCCGACCTCGGTGTCCTCCTCTTCGCCGGTCGCCGGGTTGAAGGGGTGGGCGTGGTGGACGTGGCCGGTCTCGATCAGCTCCTCTGCCTCGGGGCAGGGCCTGCCCGGCAGCACGCGGAAGATCAGGCGGAAGGTGTAGATCGCGGTCAGCAGGGCGCCGAAGTAGCCGAGCACGGTGAAGATCAGGTACATGCCGCCGCGCGCTGTCGCGTAGGCGAGGATCTCGTCCTTGGAGAAGAAGCCCGAGGTGCCGGGGAAGGCGGCGAGGGCGAGGCCGCCGCAGAGCATCGTGAGCGCGGTGAATCGCATCGCCTTGCCGAAGCCCCGCATCTTGTCGATGTTCTGCTCGTTGGCCATCGCGGCGATGATCGAGCCGGCCGCCATGAAGAGCAGCGCCTTGAAGAATGCGTGCGTCATCAGGTGGAACATGCCGGCGCTGTAGGCGCCGATCGAGACGCCGACGACCATGTAGCCGATCTGGCTCATCGTCGAGTAGGCGATCGCCCGCTTCAGGTCGGTCATCACCAGCGCGATCGTCGCCGCGACCAGCAGCGTCGCCAGGCCGGTGAAGGCGGCGATGTCGGCGGCGGTCGGGGCGAGCGCGAAGAGGACGTGGGTGCGGGCGATCAGGTAGACGCCGGCTGTGACCATCGTCGCCGCGTGGATCAGCGAGGAGACCGGGGTCGGGCCCTCCATCGCGTCCGGCAGCCAGGTGTGGAACGGCAGCTGCGCCGACTTGGCGAAGGCGCCGACGAGGAGCAGCAGGCAGATCGCGGTGATCGTCCACTCGTTGGTGCTGAAGACCTCGGGCGCCTTCTCGAAGACGGCCTCGTAGTCGAAGACCCCGAGCTCGCGGAAGATCAGGAAGGCGGCGAGGACGAGGCCGATGTCGCCGACGACGTTGATCACGAAGGCCTTCATCCCGGCCCTGGTCGCGGTCTCCCGGCGGTACCAGTAGCTGATCAGCGCGTAGGAGGCGAAGCCGACGAAGGCCCAGCCGACGATAAGCAGGACGAAGTTGCCGGCGAGGACCAGCAGCAGCATCGAGAAGACGAAGAAGTTGAGGTAGCTGAAGAAGCGGTGGTAGCCCTCGTCGGACTGCATGTAGCCGAACGAGTAGAGGTGGATCAGGGTCGAGACGCCGGTGACGATCAGGACCATGAAGACCGAGAGCGGGTCGACGAAGATTCCGAGCTTGATGTCGAGGCCGGCGACGCTGGCGTAGTCCCACAGCGACGATGCGTGATGGCGCGCCTCGGGGTCGTCCCCCAGCAGGCTGACGAGGGCCGCGATGCCGCAGGCGAATGCAAGGCCGATCGCGGCCGTGCCGATGACGCCGGCGACCTTCGCCGGCAGCGTCTTGAAGCCGAGCGCGATCACGATCGAGCCGAGCAGCGGGAAGAGCAAGACCAGCCAGGCCCAGGCGGTGGCGCTCATCCGCGCAGCTCCCTCAGCTCGTCGACGTCGAGCGGCAGCTTGCGCCTGAAGATGGCCACGATCAAGCCGAGACCGATCACGACCTCGCAGGCGGCGACGACCATCACCACGATCGCGAAGACCTGGCCCTCCTGGTTGCCGACCATCTTGCTGAAAGCCACCAGGGCCAGGTTGCCGGCATTGAGCATGAGCTCGAGGCAGAGCA
>DASUIY010000122.1:0-2702 GCA_036279555.1 Solirubrobacterales bacterium
GTTGCGCAGGCTCTCCTCGGAGCGGTTGGGGATGTCGCGGCTGATCTCCTCGTCGCCGAGCTTGGTCGTGCGGGCGTCGATCTCGTACTCCTCGATGTGGATCGAGGTGAGCTCGTCGTCCTTGACCAGGCGCTCGGAGAGGATGATCGCGTCCTCGAAGTTGTAGCCCTCCCAGGACATGAAGGCGACCAGGCAGTTCTTGCCCAGGGCGATCTCGCCGCCGCCGGTCGAGGAGCCGTCGGCGAGCACGTCGCCCTGCTTGACCTTCTGGCCGGAATCGACGATCGGCCGCTGGTGGATCACGGTGCCCTGGTTGGAGCGCATGAACTTGTGCAGCGGGTACTCGACCTTCTTCGCGCCGTGGCTGACCACGATCCGCTCGGAGTCGACGTGGTCGACCTCCCCGTCGGACTCCGCGAGCACCACGTCGCCGGTGTCGACCGCGGCGCGGCGCTCCATGCCGGTGCCGATCAGCGGCGGGTCGGGCTTCAGCAGCGGCACCGCCTGGCGCTGCAGGTTGGAGCCCATCAGCGCCCGGTTGGCGTCGTCGTGCTCGAGGAAGGGGATCAGCGCCGTCGCGACCGACCAGATCTGGGTCGGCGAGACGTCCATCAGGTCGACTTCCTTGGGCGAGGCCGTCGCGTACTCGTCCTCGCCGGAGCGCACGAGGACCGTCGGGCCCTTCAGCTTCTGGGTCTTGTCGTCGAGCTCGGCGTTCGCCTGGGCGATCACCTTGTCTTCCTCCTGGGTGGCGTCCAGGTGGACGATCTCCTCGGTTACGACGCCGTCGGTGACCACCCGGTAGGGGGTGGTGACGAAGCCGTGTTCTGAGATCTGGGCGTAGGAGGAGAGCGAGCCGATCAGGCCGATGTTCGGCCCCTCCGGCGTCTCGATCGGGCACATCCGGCCGTAGTGGGTCGGGTGCACGTCGCGGACCTCGATCGGGGCCCGCTCGCGGGTCAGGCCGCCGGCGCCCAGCGCCGAGAGACGGCGGCGGTGCGTGAGGCCGGCCAGCGAGTTGGTCTGGTCCATGAACTGGGAAAGCTGCGAAGAGCCGAAGAACTCCTTCATCGCCGCCACCACCGGGCGGATGTTGATGATCGTCTGCGGCGTGATCGCATCGGAGTCTTCGGTCGTGAGCCGCTCGCGGACGACGCGCTCCATCCGGTAGAGGCCGATCCGGAAGGCCTCCTGAATCAGCTCGCCGACCGTGCGCAGCCGCCGGTTGCCGAAGTGCTCGTACTCGTCGAGGTGCTCGTTGACGGGCTCGCGCGGGTAGGTGATCGCCTCCGCCGCGTAGTCCTTGATCGGGTTCTCCTCGTCGACCTCCTCGGGGATGCCGAGGAGCTTCGGGAGGCTGATCAGCTCCTTGACCAGGGCGATGATGTCGTCGTGGGTGAGGACCCTGGTGTCGAGGTCGATGTCGAGGTCGAGCCTCGCGTTCAGCTTGTAGCGGCCGACCCGGGTGAGGTCGTAGCGCTTGGGATCGAAGAAGAGCTGCTCGAGCAGGTTGCGGGCGGCGTCGACCGAGGGCGGCTCGCCCGGGCGCTGCTTCTTGAACAGCTCGATCAGGGCGCCCTCCTCGGTCCGGGTCGCCTCGGTGTCGGCCTCGATCGTGTGCCGCATGTAGATCGAGTTGTCGAACATGTCGAGGAGCTTCTCGTCCTCGACGTAGCCCATCGCGCGCAGGAGCACCGTCACCGGCAGCTTGCGCTTGCGGTCGATGCGGACGAAGACCTTGCCTTTTTTGTCGATCTCGAGCTCGAGCCAGGAGCCGCGGGCCGGCATCAGGTTGGCGATGAAGACCTGCTTTTCGGCGTCCTTGGGAGCCATCACGTAGGCGCCCGGCGAGCGGACGAGCTGGGTGACGACGACGCGCTCGGTGCCGTTGATGATGAAGGTGCCGCGGTCGGTCATCCACGGGAAATCGCCCATGAAGACGGCCTGCTCGCGGATCTCACCCGTCTCTTTGTTCTGGAACGCGACGGTCGCCGAGAGCGGCCGCGAGTAGGTCATGTCCTTCTCGCGGCACTCCTCGATCGTGTGCGGCGGATCCTCGAATTTGAACTCGCCGAAGACGATGGCGAGATTCCCCGTGTAGTCCTCGATCGGGGATATGTCGTCGATCGTCTCTCGCAGCCCGCCCTTCTTCGGATCCGTCAGCTCTTCGAAGGAGCGGCGCTGGATATCGATCAGATGGGGGACTTCGAGGGGGTTCTGTAGTCGGGAAAAACTCCTGCGGGTTACGGGGGCAGCGTTCGAACGTGCCAAAGTCGGCGACTCCTCAGGCGGTCAGAGGGACGTTAGGTACAGCGCAGATATCGGGCAGGGAACACAAACGGGGCGCGACCGCGAAAAATAACACACGGCCGCACCCGACCGCGGACTTGGCTCCCTGCCTGGGCTCCAGCCGCGGTCGACGCCGGCTCTACTTGAGCTCGACGGTGGCGCCGGCCTCCTCGAGCTCGGCCTTGAGCTTGTCGGCCTCCTCGCGCTCGACGCCCTCCTTGATGGGCTTCGGCGCCTCGTCGACGAGCGCCTTAGCCTCCTTGAGGCCGAGGCCGGTCGCCGCGCGGACGACCTTGATGACCTGGATCTTCTTGTCGCCGGCGCCCGTGAGGACGACGTCGAACGCGGTCTGCTCCTCGGCGGCCTCAGCGGCGTCGCCGCCGCCCGCGCCACCGGCCGGGGCCGCGGCGGCC
>DASUIY010000123.1:0-3752 GCA_036279555.1 Solirubrobacterales bacterium
GCCTTCTCGGGGAAGGGGATCTCTATCACGTCGAAATCACGTGGGGCCAGGGTCGGCTCGAAGACCTCGCGGGCCTCTTCGAGGACCTTGCCTACGTGGTAGCGAGAGGAGATGTGGACGATGGCGAGCATCTTCACGTGGGCCTCGCGGGCAACCGCGGCTGCCTGGCCGACGGTCGAGTGGCCGGTATCGGCGGCCCGCTGGACCTCCTCCTCGGAGAAGCTGGCGTCGTGAACCCGGAGATCCGCGTCGGCCGCCGCCGAGACGGTCGAGTGGCAGGGAGCCGTGTCGCCGGTGATGGCGACCGTTCGGCCGAGGCGCCTCTCCCCCATCACGTCCCCGGGGCGGACGGTTCCCGCCTCTCCCTCGACCTCCTCGCCGCGCTGGAGGGCGGCGAAGGCAGGTCCTTCCCGAACCCCGAGGCGCTTGGCGGTCTCGGGGTCGAAGCGCCCGGGCCGCTCCTCCTCGATCAGCGCGTACCCGTTCGCCCGCACGCTGTGCTCGACCGCGAAGGCTTCGACCCTGGCGCCCTCGTGGGGGGCGACGTCGCCTGGGTCCATCTCGACCAGATCGAGGTTGTAGTTGGTGCGCCCGATCAGCCGCCCCAGGATCCTGAAGAGGTCGTGCAGCCCCCGCGGCCCGTAGATCGTCAGCGGCTCCTCGCGGGCGGTCAGGTCGTAGGTCTTCAGCAGGCCCGGCAGGCCGAGAACGTGATCGGCATGAAAGTGGGTGAGGAAGATCTCGTCGACCTGCGCCAGCCCCACCGATCGCTGCAGCTGGCGCTGCGTCCCTTCCCCGCAGTCGAACATCATCCGCATGCCGCCGCGGACGAGCATCACGCTCGCCGTCGAGCGCCGCGCCGAGGGCACCGAGCCGCCGGTGCCGAGGAAGATCGCCGAGAGGTCCATGGGGCCTGCGAGCCTACGCGAAGCGGGGTGCTCTGTTGAGGGATGCCGGGACCCCTCCCCAAAACGCGCGGCAGGAGCCGCGCTTTAGTGTTTTGGGGAGGGGTCCCGGCATCCCCTGCCCCATTGCTGAGCAGGACCGCGAACCCGCTGCAGGGCCACCATCTAGACTGGCCCCCGAGCGCCCGTAGCTCAGCTGGATAGAGCGCTGCCCTCCGGAGGCAGAGGCCGCAGGTTCGAATCCTGCCGGGCGCGTTCGGTTCCGCCCCCGCTTCCAATACTGTCGCGGCCGATGGCCAGCGAGAACCAGAACCGACCGCCGCGCGGGGCGCTGATCGTGATCGCGATCGGGCTGTTTGCCACGGTCGTCGCCGCGCTGCTCAGCACCGACAAGCCGCTCGGGGCGACGACGCTGGAATGGGTCGAGGAAGCGCGTATGCCCGACCCGAAGCCGGTCGAGGTCCCAGGAGGAGGGCGGATGACGCTCTCCGAAGGGCAGATCCGCTCCACCGAACCGAACGCCGGCGAGTACACCCTCTTCCGCTCCTCGGGGCTGCTGACGATCGACGCCGGATCGGCGATCGGCCAAGGCCGGCTCACCTGCGCCATCTCGGTGCCGAAGCGGACGATCGTCGCCAAGACTCCCAACAGCCGCGCCTCCTACCCGCGCTCCAGCGAAGACCTCGCCGAACAGGAAATCCACGAAACCTCGCTGGTCGAGTTCAACTCGCACAGCGCCGAACTGGCATCGGTTGAAATCGATGACGTGATCAGCTCCCGCTACACGAGGGAGCCGGGAATAGTCGTCGAGTGGGCGCCCTACCGGATCGGGCGCCAGGCCTGGCAGCTGGGCTTTCCCAGCGGGCGGCCGAAGGAAGCGCTGAGCCTCCCCTTCGTCTCGATTTGGCGCACCACCGTCACCCCCGCCGCACGCATCTCCTGCACGATCGAGACCGCGGTGGGCTCGGCGACTGTCCACACCGCCGGCAGCCTCGATTAAGCCCTAAGGCGCGACCAGCAGCTCCGGGCCCTCGATCCCTTTGCCGACCTTGTTCAGCTTCGGGTTGGCGGGGGCGCCCTCCATCCGGCTCGCCGGCAGCGGCGCGCACATCGCCACCGCGTCCTCGACCTCGAGATCGGGACGGAGCCAGGCGGCCTCGGCCTCGGCGCTGGGCAGGATCGCCGGCATGCGGTCGTGCACCTTGGCGACGACCTCGTTCGGCGTCGTGGTGACGATCGTGCAGCTGTAGAGCCAGCCGTCGTCGAAGCCTCGGTCCTCGGGGTCCTCCCACTCCTTGCGGGTACAGAGGCCGGCGAAGGCGAACGGCTCCCCACCGTCTACCGTGAAGCGCCACGGCTGCCGCGGCTGCTTGGGGTCCTCGGCCACCATCCACTCGTAGAAGCCATCGGCGACGATCAGGCAACGGTGGCGGAACTTGCCGACCAGCGGCGAGTAGGCGCGGCTCGAGGTCAGGTTCTCGGTCTTGGCGTTGATCATCCGGTAGCCGACCTTGAGGTCCTTGGCCCAGCGGGGGACGAGGCCCCAGCGCATCAACCGTGCCTCGCGCTCCCCCCGCGCGGCCTCGTCGGGGTCGGGCGAGGCGCGTACCGTCAGCACCTCCTGGGTCGGCGCGACGTTGAAGCGCCCCAACCCCGCTTCGACCTCCTTCACCCGCTCGGCCCGCGGCGGCGGCGCATCCCCGGCCGCGTTTCGCTCCAGCGCCTTCTCCAGCTCGACCTGGAAGCGGTCGGCGATCGACTTCGTGTCCTTCGTCGTGACCGTGAAGCGTCCGCACATGGCTACGCGGACACCCTTGCAGGGCGGGCCTGCGGGTGGGACCGGTACCACTCGAGGGTGCGGCCCAGCCCTGCGGCGAGTTCGACCTGGGGGCGCCAGCCGGTCAGCTCGCGGAGCTTGGTCGAGTCGACGTACTGGAGGTCGATCTCGCCGTCGGGAGTGCCCGCCCCGAGGTATTCGGGCTCGATGCCCGTGCCGGCCGCCGCCGCGATCAGGTCGACCACCTCCCGCACCGAGTGCGGCCTCTCGCCACCGGCGTTGAATGCCTCCCCCCTGGCCCCATCTGCTTCAAGCGCCCCCTCGATCGCGATGTAGGCGGACACCGCGTCGTCGACGTGGAGGAAGTCCCGCTCGGGACTCCCGTCGGAGCGGATCTGCGGCGGCCGGCCGTCGAGGACCGCGATCGTCGTCTCCGGGATGAGCCGCGAGAAGTTCAGATCGCCGCCGCCGTAGATGTTGGCGAAGCGGGTTACTGCGAGCGGTACCCCGTAGGCGTGGGCGTAGCTGCGGGCGATCACGTCCGCCGCCGCCTTGCTCGCGTCGTATGGAAATGCAGCCCTCAACGGGAAGTCCTCGCGGTAGGGGAGTTCTGGGCTGGATCCGTAGGCCTTGTCGGAGGAGGCGAAGACGACCCGGGAGACGCCGTGGTCGCGACAGGCCTCGAAGACGTTCCAGGCTCCCCGCACGTTGACCTCGAAGGTCTCGGCTGGAGACTCGCGCGCTACGCCGACGATGGTCTGGGCCGCAAGGTGGAAGACCGAGTCGCAGCCGGCGACGGCCGCGCTCACGGCCTCGGCATCGCGCAGGTCGCCCTCGGCGAGCTCCACCTCCTCGCGCAGGCCGAACAGGTCGAGGGCCGAGCGACGTGGACCGCCGATGTCCGCCATCCGCGGATCGGGCCGGTCGAGCACCCGAACGGAGTCGCCGCGCCCGAGCAGCGCCCCGACCAGGTGGGACGCGACGAAGCCGTGGGCGCCCGTGACGAGGGACCTCACCGATGCTCCTCGGACGCCGATGCGAGAGTTGACCCACCTATAGCGGGGTCAACT
>DASUIY010000124.1:0-2709 GCA_036279555.1 Solirubrobacterales bacterium
CCGCTGCCGTCTACAGCTCCTTCATGCTCTTCACCGGGGGGCTCTTCGCCTGGGTGATGAGCCGCCGCAACGTCGCCGCTTCGGGCCCTGCGTTCGGGGCATGACCGGGTTCCGGTGCGCGCGCATCGCCGCGCTGGCGGGTGCGCTGGCACTCGCCGCGACTCCGGGCTGCGGTGGGGGCGACACGACAGTCTCCGAGACCTCGCGGCCGCTGATCGAACGATCGGGCTCTGCGGGCCGCGAAGGCAGCGGCGACACGGTCGCGCCCTCGCATTGCCCACCCGGATTGCCCAGCTGCCGCACGACGGAAGGCCGGATCGTCTTCGTCGAGCGCGTCGACCCCGACGGCGACGGCGACGCCCACTTCGTCATCGTCGACCCGCAGGGGATCACCGGGCCGGGGCTGACCGCGATCGACGTCCGCAAGGGGCTGCGGCCTCACCCCCTGCCGGGTCCCGGCGACCTGATCAGCGCCGCCGGCCCCGTCCAGACCGGCACTTACGGCCAGAGCCAGATCCACGCCCTCGAGCTGCACGTCCAGTTGCGCGGCGACCCCGATCGGTGAGAGGGTGGGGGCATGGCGACGATCCTCTGCGTCCTCTACGACGACCCGGTCGACGGCTACCCGCCGTCCTACGCGCGCGACGAGGTGCCGAAGATCGAGCGCTACCCCGACGGCCAGAGCGCGCCGACGCCCGAGGCGCTCGGCTTCACGCCGGGTGAGCTGGTCGGCAGCGTCTCGGGGGAGCTGGGGCTGCGCGAGTTCGTCGAGGGGCGCGGGCACCGGCTGGTCGTCACCTCCGACAAGGACGGCCCCGACTCGGTCTTCGAGCGCGAGCTGCCCGAGGCCGAGGTCGTCATCTCCCAGCCCTTCTGGCCCGCCTACCTGACCGCCGAGCGGATCGCCAAGGCGCCGAACCTGAAGCTGGCGCTGACCGCCGGGATCGGCTCCGACCACGTCGACCTGCAGGCGGCGATCGAGCGCGGCCTCACCGTCGCCGAGGTGACCTACTCCAACAGCATCAGCGTCGCCGAGCACGTCGTGATGATGATCCTGGCGCTGGTCCGCAACTACATCCCCTCCTACCAGCAGGTGGTCGAGGGCGGCTGGAACATCGCCGACTGCGTCTCGCGCTCCTATGACCTGGAGGGGATGCAGGTAGGCAGCGTCGCAGCCGGGCGGATCGGCGCGGCGGTGCTGCGGCGGCTGGTGCCGTTCGACGTCGGCCTGCACTACACCGACCGCCACCGCCTGCCGCCCGAGGTCGAGGAGGAGCTCGGTGCCACCTTCCACCCCGACGCGGCGTCGATGGTAGGGGTCTGCGACGTGGTGACGATCAACGCACCGCTCCACCCTGAGACCGAGAATCTCTTCGACGCCGAGATGCTCGCCAGGATGAAGCGGGGCTCCTACCTGATCAACACTGCTCGCGGCAAGATCTGCGACCGCGACGCGGTGGCGCGGGCCTGCGAGAGCGGCCAGCTGGCGGGCTACGCGGGCGACGTCTGGTTTCCCCAGCCCGCGCCCAGGGACCACCCTTGGCGCACGATGCCCCACCACGGCATGACCCCGCACACCTCGGGCACCAGCCTCTCCGCCCAGGCCCGGTACGCGGCCGGGGCGCGCGAGATCCTCGAGTGCTGGTTCGACGGGCGGCCGATCCGCGAGGAGTACCTGATCGTCGACGGCGGCAGTCTCGCCGGCGCCGGGGCGCACTCCTACAGCGAGGGCGACGCCACGGGCGGCTCCGAGGAAGCCGCCCGCTTCAAGAGCGGTTGACCCGGGGCGGGGGCGGTCAGGGATGAGGATGCGCGCCGCGGTGCTGGAGGAGTTCGGCGAGCCGCTCGCGGTTCAGGAGGTCGAGCTGGCCGAGCCCCAGGCCGGGGAGGTTCTCGTACGCCTCGCCGCCTGCGGCGTCTGCCACACCGACCTCTACACGGCCTCCGGCGCCGACCCATCGGGATACGCGCCGACGGTGCTCGGCCACGAGGGGGCCGGCGTCGTCGAGCGGGTCGGCGCGGATGTCACCTCGCTGCGCTCGGGCGACCACGTCGTCACCCTCTTCTCGCCCCAGTGCGGCGAGTGCGTCCACTGCCTCGATACGCGTACCAACCTCTGCCTGGCGATCCGCGAGCAGCAGAACAAGGGCTTCCTGCCCGACGGCACCACCCGGATCTCGCGCGACGGAGATGGGGTCCGCCACTTCATGGGCTGCTCGACCTTCGCCGAGTACACGGTGATGCCGGAGATCGCCCTCGCCAAGGTCAACCCCGAGGCCCCCTTCGAGCACATCTGCCTCTTCGCCTGCGGCCTCTCGACCGGCCTCGGCGCCGCGATCAACACCGCCGCGGTCGAGCCCGGCAGCACCTGCGCCGTCTTCGGGGCGGGGATGGTCGGGCTGGGAGCGGTCGCCGGCTGCCGGCTGCAGGGCGCCGAGCGCATCATTTGCGTCGACCTCTCCCCGGAGCGGCTCGAACTGGCACGCGGCCAGGGCGCGACCGACACGATCGAGGGGGGAGAGGGGGCGGTCGAGGCGATCCTCGAGATGACCGCCGGCTTCGGCGCCGACTACACCTTCGAGGCGACCGGCAACGTCGCGGTGATGCGCCAGGCTGTGGAAGCGGCGCGGATGGCCTGGGGGCTCTGCACCGTCGCGGGCGTCGCCGGCAAGGGGGAGACGCTCGACGTAGTGCCCCGCCTGCTGATCA
>DASUIY010000125.1:0-6902 GCA_036279555.1 Solirubrobacterales bacterium
GTTGATCACGACGCCGACGCCGGTCGCGATCAGCTCCTCGGCCGCGATCCGGTCGACGTTGACGTGGTCGATAACCGCGACGTCCCCGGGAGCCAGGCGCTTGACCAGGTGCTTGGTGCGCCGGCCGAGGCGGACCGTGCCCTCGATCGCCTCGGCCGGGGATCCGCCGTTACGGCGGGAGAAGAGGGCGGGGAGACGACGGCGACTGGCGGTTGCCACCGAAGCAGGTTAGCCGCTCTGACAAGCGCTGCAATCAGCTTCAGGCAGGTTCTCAAGCTGCGGCGAGCAGCTCCTTGGCGTGCTGGGTCGCCGCCTCGTCGGACTGCTCGCCGCCGAGCATGCGGCGGATCTCCGCGACGACGCCTTCGCCCTCCAGCCGCCGCACGGTGGCGCTGGCGCGCTCGCCGGAGACGTCCTTCTCCAGCGTGAAGTGCGTCTGGGCTTGGGAGGCGACCTGGGGCAGGTGGGTGATGCAGAGCACCTGGCGGTCCTCGCCGAGGGCTCGCAGCCGCTCGCCGACCGCGCGGGCCGTCTTGCCGCCGACGCCCGCGTCGATCTCGTCGAAGACGAGCGTTCCCGCACCCCCCGCGCCGCCGAAGCCGCTGAGGGCGAGCATCACCCGCGAGAGCTCGCCGCCGGACGCGGCGTCGCGCAGCGGTGCCGGCTCCAGGCCGGGATTCGGGGCCAGGCGCAGCTCGACCGACTCGGCACCGTTCGGGCCGAACCCGTCGGGATGCGGCTCCAGCACGACCTCCAGCCTCGCGCCGGGCATCGCCAGCCGCTCCAGCTCCTGCGCCACCTCGCCTTCCAGCGGCGCGGCCGCCTTGGCCCGCGCCTTTCCGAGCTCGGCCGCCAGCGTGGCGCGGCTCGCCTCGGCCTCGGCCAGCGCCGCCTCTGCCTCCGCGCCGCGCTCCTCGGCGTTCTCCAGGCGGGCGATCTCAGCCCGGCAGTGCTCGGCGTGGGCGAGGACGGCCTCGACGCCGCCGCCGTGCTTGCGCTCGAGCCGGTCGAGCGCGTCGAGGCGCTCCTCGACTGCGGCCAAGCGACCCGGGTCGGCCTCCAAACCCTCGAGGTAGTCGCGCAGCTCGCCTGCCACGTCGCCCAACTCGATCGCCAGCGAGCTGAGCCGCGCCGAGAGGGCGTCGAGGTCGGGGTCGACCCCACCGGCGCCCTGCAGCTGGGCCTCGGCCTGAGCGAGGAGCTCGGCCGCGCCCCCGCCGCCCTCCTCGGCGCCGAGTGCCGCCGCGTGCGCCCCCGCCGCGGCCTCGCGCAGCCCCTCGGCGTGGCGCAGCCGCTCGCGCTCTGCGCCGAGCTCGGCTTTCTCGGCCTGGTCGGGCGCGATCTCCTCGATCTCGGAGAGCTCGTAGCGGCAGAGGTCGAGGTCGCGCTCCCGAGTGCCGTCGCGCTCGCGCAGCTCGGCCAGCTCCGCTTCCAGCCGGGCGCACTCGCGATGAGCCGCCCGGTAGCGCTCGCGCAGCTCCAGGTGGTCGCCGCCGGCGAACCCGTCCAGCACCTCCATCTGCGCCGAGGAGATCGTCAGCTTGCGATGCTCGTGCTGGCCGTAGAAGGCGAGCAGCCTGCCGCCCAGCAGCTTCAAGTCCGAGGCCGATGCGGCCCGTCCGGCGACGAAGGCGCTCGTCCGCCCGCTCGCAGAGACCCTGCGGCCGAGGACAACCTCGTCGGCACCTTCAGGTAGTCGTTCAGCCAGCTCAGCCATCTCAGGCTCTGCCAGCAACCCCTCCGGAAGGTCGAACACCCCCTCGACCCAAGCCTCCTCCGCCCCGGGCCGCACGATCCCCGGCCGAGCCTTCCCGCCCATCAACAGATCCAGCGAATGAGCCAGGACGGTCTTCCCGGCCCCAGTCTCCCCGGTGATGGCATTCAAGCCCTCGCCGAGCCGCAGTTCTGCTCTCTCTATGAGGAGGAGATTCTCGATCCGCAGCTCGCGCAGCACGCCCTCTGTGTAGCAAGTGGCGCGGCGGGTCCGGCTTCTATGCGGCGGCGGCCTCCGGCACAGCCTCGGCCGGCTGCACGAAGTCGCTGGACCTGACGAGCAGAAAGCCGGCGGCGGCAACTACGAAGGAGAGGATCGCGCCGATCAGGAGGATCTCGTTGAAGCCGCTTACGAAAGCCGCTTCCGAGGCCTCGACGATCCGCCCCTCCTGGCCCGGCGGCGCGAAGCCGGCGGCTGCGTGGGTGCCGCTGGAGGAGACCGCTTCGGCGAGTCCGTCCGGGGCGTTAGGGAGCAGATCGTTGAGCTTCGAGGCGACGCGCGACTGGAAAACCGCGCCGAGCGAGGCGATGCCGGTGGCTATGCCGATCTGGCGGAAGGTGGTGTTGATGCCCGAGCCCATGCCGGCCTTCTCGACCGGGACGACGGCGATTGCCGCCTGGCCGATGCCGGGGTTGGTCACCCCGATGCCTATCCCGGCGATGAGGAAGCCCGGCAGCAGGTCGCCGATCTCCGAGTCGACGCTCAGGCCGTGCATCAGCAGCAGGCCGATTCCGACGCTCGTCATCCCGACGCCGAGCAGGACGCGGATCGGGATCCGGTGCGAGAGCGCCCCGGCGATCGGCGAGGCGACGAACGAGAGCACCGTCAGCGGCAGGAAGCGCAGGCCGGTCTCCAGGGGCGAGTAGCCGAGCACCCCCTGCATGTAGATCGTCAGGTAGAGGAACAGCGCGAACATCCCGGCGGAGAGGCCGAAGGCCACCGCGGATACCCCGTTGAAGGCCGGCTTGCGGAAGAGGGTGAGGTCGAGCATCGGGTGCGCCCTGCGCGCCTCGATCGCGACGAAGGCGAGGAGCAGCAGCACCGCGCCGGCGAGCGAGGCGACAATCGTGGCGCTGCCCCAACCCTCGGGGTTGCCGCGGATCAGGCCGAAGATCAGCAGGAAGAGGCCGAGGGAGAAGGTGGCGAGGCCGGGAAGGTCGACCGGCGCGGCGTCCTGGGCGGCGATGTTGGCGAGCCTGCGCTCGGTCAGGGCGATTGCGAGCGCGCCGATCGGCACGTTGACGAAGAAGATCCACTCCCAGCCGAGGTGCTCGGTGATCAGCCCGCCGACGAGCGGGCCGATCGCCACGGCGCCGCCGACCGTCGCCCCCCAGACGCCGAACGCCGTCGCCCGGTCCTTGCCGTGGAACTCCTGGCCGATCAGCGCCAGCGAGGTCGCGAACATCGCCGCCCCGCCGACCCCCTGCAGCCCCCGCGCCAGGTTGAGCAGGGTGGGATCGCCGGCGACGCCGCAGAGGAACGAGGCGAAGGTGAAGATCGCGAACCCGATCGAGAAGACGCGCCTGCGGCCGAGGCGGTCACCCAGCGAGCCCGCGGTGAGCAGGAAGGCCGCCAGGGTCAGCGAGTAGGCGTCGACGACCCACTGCAGGCTGGCGAGACTGGCGTCGAGGTCGCGCTGGATGTCGGGCAGGGCGACGTTGACGACCGTGATGTCCAGCAGGAGCATGAACGTCGCGATCGAGATCAGGACCAGGGTCCACCACTTGCGCTCCATCGCCGCAGCCTAGAGAACCGCCTTACTTGACCTTGGGGCCTGTCTTAGACGGCTAGGTGGCCGAACTTTTCTCGGATTCGGTGGTAGAAGCTCGTGCCGGGGAGTTGGGCGAGCTTGCCGATGCCGTCGACAAAACTCACGTCGAGAGCGGCGCCGGGAGCGAGGGAGCCGGCGTGGGCGCCGTCGATGGCTACATCTACCGGCTCGCGGCCGGGGGCGTTGCCGACGCTGAGCACGTCGCTCGGGGCGACGACCAGGGCGCGGGCGGTCAGCGAGTGGGGCGAGATGTAGCTGACCACGTACCCCTTCACCCCCCAGGCGAGGATCGGGCCCTGGTTGGCGAGGTTGTACCCGGTCGAGCCGGCGGGAGTGGCGGCGACGAGCCCGTCGCAGCGCACGTTGCCGACCTCCTCGCCGGCGATCCGGTAGCTCAGCTCGGCGACCCGGTCGTGAGGGCGGCGGCTGAAGCTGACGTCGTTGAACGCGAGCTGCTCCTCACCGTCGACCTCGATCGCCAGCGCGGGTAGGTCGATCGCCTCGGTTTCTCCGGCCAAGGCCCGGCGGATCCCTTCCTCGGCATCGTCGCGCTCGACCGCGGCGAGGAAGCCGACCGTGCCGAAGTTGACGCCGAAGACGGGCACCCCGGTTCGCGCGAAACGGCGCAGCGCGTAGAGGATCGAGCCGTCGCCGCCGAGCACGAGGCAGAGGTCGGGATCGGCCGGCAGCGAGTCGACCCGCTCGACCCCCGCGGCGGCGTGGTCATGCTTGGAGATCTCCCCCTCGGTGGCGACGAGGCGCCAGCCGGCATCGCGGGCAACGGCGGTGGCCACCGCGACCGCTTCGGTCGCCGCCGGCGGGTGGGAGTGGGTGATCAGGGCGGCGGTCTTCACTCGTCTTCCTCTACCGCGGCGACAGCCGCCTCGAGGTCGCCGACTTCCTCGCCACCGCCGCGGCCGCACCAGACGAAGGTCTCGCGATTGCCCTTCGGGCCGGGCAGGCCCGAGGAGGCGAAGCCGCGCACCGCAAGGCCGAGCTCGCGCGCTGCGAGCGCGGCGCCGAGGATCGCCTCGCGCCGGTCTCCCGCGTCCCGGACGACCCCCTTTCGGACCCGCTCCCGCCCAAGCTCGAACTGGGGCTTGACCATCGCGAGCACCTCGCCGTCGGGGGCAAGGCAGCGGGCGACCGCGGGCAGCACCTTCGCCAGGGAGATGAAGGAGACGTCGACCGTCGCAAGCTCGGGGAGGAAGGGCAGGTCCGTGGGCAGCATGTCGCGGGCGTTGAGCCGCTCGATCGTCGTTACGCGGGGGTCTTCTCTCAGCCCTTGGTCGATCTGCCCGTAGGCCACGTCGGCTGCGGCGACCCGTGCGGCGCCGCGCTGCAGCATGCAGTCGGTGAAGCCACCGGTCGAGGCGCCCACGTCGAGGCAGTCGCGCCCGCCGACGTCGATCTCCAGCGCATCCAGGGCGTTCTCCAGCTTGATGCCGCCGCGGGAGACGAAGCGGGGCCCCGAGTCGACGACGAACGCCGCCTCCGGCTCGACCAACTGGCTGGGGCGCAGCGCGACCGGTCCGTCGGCGCCGACGCGCACCTCGCCTGCGCGCACCGCCACGGCCGCCGCCGTGCGCGACGGGAACAGGCCCCGCTCGGCCAGAACCGCGTCTATCCGGGCTTTCTTCATCCGCCGGAACGGTAGCGCCGGCCAGGCGCAGCGACGCTGCTTAACGCGAGATACAGGTTTTTATCCAAGCTTTGGTTTAACCTGATTGCATGACAGGGGGTCGGGTAGTCGACCGATTTGGACAACGGGTCTGTGATCCCACTCACAGACAAAGCGCACATATGTTCGTATGCTGTTCAAGGATTCGTAGAGGACAACCGATAAGGGACACGAATAACTGAACTTCTTGGCTGGGTCCGGCGCCGCCAACATGGCGCCCTCGCCTCCCACGATGGCGTTTCAGCGGCACATCAAAGGGCCCACCTACCTCCCACAGATCCACATATATAGAGATAAATATCTCTCCTCCCTGTAGTAACCCCAGAAGACGCTCCGCCTCCCCGGCGGGGCGTTTTCTGTTGTGGGGGGCTCTAGCAAGCCAAATCCGGGAAGCGCTTTGCCTCCCCGCTCCAGGCGGAAGCAGAGGCCCTCGCGCATAGCGCCCAGCCGATCGGCTCACGCCGGGCGGCTTTCGTCTATCTGTCAGATGTTGGCGGTTGAGGTGGGGCGCTCGTCGGGTTCCCGATCTTCTCCGCCGCGCTCTTGACGGCATTGGCAATGGCCTCGGGATCGACGGTGTCGGCCACCGCCTGGCCCGCGGCGCTGGACACCGCCGGCTCAAGCTCAGCCGCGACCTGCTTTGCGAAGGAGCGTTGGTCCGAGGCGGCGATCCGCGCCTGAAGGACGAGTCGCGTGTAGATGTAAGTGACGAGAAAGCCAGCAACGAAAGAGCCGACGAGCAGAGCGATGGCGTACGCATCCGCTGCGTCGTCGTTTCCGAGGGCTGGAGCCAGCGTGTTCGTGGCGAAATGCCCGATGGAATTCACGAAGGTCGTGAGCTGAACAAGTGTCGCGCCAATCAGGACCTTCGTGAACCAATCCGACATCTGCACCAGATTCGTATTCGGCCCCGCTGCGCCCGCATCGTCCTTCGATTCGGCTCCCCGAGGGACGCTGAAAAGGAAACCCAGAAACGCTCCAAGGCCGAACGCCCCCGCCGCGATGATCAGGGAGATGCTGAGGACGGAGATCTTGTTGTCGCCAGCCAACGAAAACGCGACGATGCCAACCAGAACCGGGACCGCGAGGCCCTGAATGACATTCTTGGTTCCTGGCTGCCCCTTCACGGGGGCGACCTCCGGGACTTGAATCTGAACGGCAGGTTTAACGTCTTGAGTCGGACTCGCCTCCACAACCCCACCATCTCATCCGGGTGTTACATGTGTCAACCGAAAACCCTAATAGTGTGGATTACCTGTTTGAACCGTCCCGCATAGACTCACCACACCAGTCCACCTCACCTACCCCAGCCGGGTGAGCAATTGCGAAGCGAGGCAGCGATGAGCGAGGCGACAAACGCCCACCCCCCCGACGAACGGCCCAACACCGGACTCGCGATCGGCGTCTTCGGACTCGTCTGCGCCCTCGCCGTGATCGCCGCGTTTGTCTACGACCACTACCGCCCCGAACTACACCTCGAACTGAAGAGCTTCGTCATCCTCGCTCCGATCTACGCGGCGGCGCAGGCGATCGAGCGGCTGCTCGAGCCGCTGGCTGCGATCCTCCATCCCGCCCAGCAGGAGAAGAAGGAGGCCAAGGACGCCAAGGCCGAGCAGACCCAGGCTCAGGCGGCGGCCGAGGCCGTACTGGTGAGTACGCCGATGGCCCTACTCGAC
>DASUIY010000126.1:0-2144 GCA_036279555.1 Solirubrobacterales bacterium
TGGAGATGCGCGCGAGCGCCCGGACCATGCAGGTGGACTCGTCGAACACGATGATGCCGCCGGAGCCCGACATCGAGCCGGCCGCCTTGACGGCGTCGAACTCGAGCGAGATGTCGATCTCGTGGGCGGCCAGCACCGGGGCCGACGAGCCGCCCGGGATGACGGCCTTGAGCGCGCGGCCGCCGAGGATGCCGCCGGCGTCCTCCATGATCAGCTGCTTCAGGCCGTAGTGGCAGGGCTTCTCGTAGACGCCCGGCCTGTTGACGTGGCCGGAGACGCCGAAGAGGCGCGTCCCGCCGGTCTTCCCCGTGCCGATCGCCGCGAACGCGTCGCCGCCGTGCTCCACGATCCAGGGGATGTTCGCGATGGTCTCGACGTTGTTGATGATGGTGGGCTTGCCCCACAGGCCGACCAGCGCGGGGAACGGCGGCTTGAGGCGCGGGTAGCCCTTCTTGCCCTCGAGCGACTCGAGCAGCGCCGACTCCTCGCCGCAGATGTAGGCGCCCGCGCCGCGGTGGACGTGGATCTCCAGGTCGAAGTCCTTCTTGCCGAGCAGCTTCGCCCCGATCACGCCGGCGGCGCGGGCCTCCTCGATGGCCGTCTCGAGGATGCGCGCCTGCTTGGCGAACTCGCCGCGGATGTAGATGTAGGCGAGGTGGATGTCGAGCGCCCAGCAGGTGAGCGCGATCCCCTCGATGAGCATGTGGGGGTCGAGCTCGATGATGTACCGGTCCTTGAAGGTGCCCGGCTCGGACTCGTCGGCGTTGACCGTCAGGTAGCGGGGCCGGACGTCCTTGGGCAGGAAGGTCCACTTGAGGCCGGTGGCGAAGCCGGCGCCGCCGCGGCCGCGCAGGTTGGACTTCTTCACCTCGTCGACGATGACCGAGGGCTCGAGGCCGAGGGCCTTGTCGAGCGCGGCGTAGCCGCCGTCGGCCCGGTAGGTGGCGAGCGCGGCGGAGTTGGGCTTGCCCCAGCGGGCGGAGAGGACCAGCGTATCGCTCACTTGATCCCCCCGAGGATGGCGTCCACCTTCTGCGGCGTCAGCTGCTCGTACATCTCCTCGTCCACCATCATGGCCGGCGCGGTGCCGCAGGAGCCGAGGCACTCGACCTCGCGCAGCGTGTAGCGGCCGTCGGTGGTGGAGCCGGCCCCGGCGAGCGCCAGCTTCTGCTGCAGGTAGGTCCAGAGCTGGTCGCCGCCCGAGAGCGAGCAGGAGACGTTGGTGCAGACCTCGACGAGGTGCTTCCCGGTCGGGTGGGTCTCCAGCATCACGTAGAAGGTGGCGACCTCCTCGGCGCGGGACGGGGAGGTGCCGAGCCGGTCGGCCGCCAGCGCCTGGACCGCCGGGGAGACGTGCCCGAAGAGGGCCTGGCCGAGCCGAAGCGCGGGGATCATCGCCGAGGCCTTCCGGTCGGGCGGGTACCGCTTGAGGATGGGGGCGAGCGCTCGGTCGAACTGCTCGACCTTCTCTCGCGGCAACCCCTCGACACCACCTGCATGGTTCGTCATGGGAGTCCGAAAGTGGGTAACGGGAGCGAGGTGGAACGGCGGGGGACGCTAGAATCGCGGGCCGGGATTGTCAAGGAGATACGCAGCGATATGGCCGCCACCACGCAAAGAAACGCCCGCCGCGCGGATGCGCGACGGGCGTCGAAATCCGGGACTGGCGGCGAGGCTACTTCTTCGCCTTCTTGTTGAACGCGTCCTTGAGCGCCTTGGCCGGCGCGATCTTGACGACCGTCTTGGCGGCGATCTTGATCTGCTCGCCGGTGGCCGGGTTGCGGCCGATGCGCGCCTTGCGGTCGACCAGCTTCACCGCGCCGAGGCCACCGAGCGGGATCTTCCCCTCGGCCTTGAGCCTCTTCATCACGACGTCCTCGACCGCCGCGAAGACCGCCTTGGCCTGCACCTTGGAAACATTGGCCGTCTCGGCCACCGCCTGGAAGAACTGGGCCTGCGTCATGTGGAGAACCCTCCTGCCGCCGCTGGTCGTTTGGAGTATCAGGGCGGGATGGCTGAGGGTGATATCGCTTCCGGATCGGGGAGTCAACTTTGGATCCTCACGATCACCCTGAAAAATGGGCCTTCCGTGATGATCGGGCCACCTCGCCCCGCACGCCCCGGACGGATACAACGACCCGGAG
>DASUIY010000127.1:0-5801 GCA_036279555.1 Solirubrobacterales bacterium
GGCCTCGATCTCGTCGCGCAGATCTACCTCGCCCGCGGCGGAGTCCTCCTCGTCGGGCGTGAAGCCGTGCTGTTTGCGGAACTCGCGCAGCTCCGAGGCGCTGACTTCGAGCTGGTGGGCGATCCAGGCGTCGGTCCGGCCCTGGCGCACCCATGCGCGGATCTGATTTAGCTGTGGCTTCAGCGAGCGTCTTGCCATCGGCGCGCGAGTCTATTCAACCGAGAGGGTTGGGCGCAGAGCCATCTAGGCCATCAGGAAGGCGAGCGCCTCGAACATGGATACGACGACGACGACCACGGTCACCGTGAGGCAGACGGCGAGGACGCTGAAGCGCACCTTGCTCTCCTGCTCGCTGCGGGTGATCCGCCGCGCCCGCGAGCGGTTGGCGGCCCGCCGGCGAAGCTGCTCGCGGCGGCGACGCTCGAGTGATGTCTCCTGCTCGAAGGCCGTCTCGAACTGGGAGATGCTCTGACGCATGCGCATGGTCGGGTGGCCCGGGGGCCGCGGGGACCGTAGCAAAGGCGAACGAGCGCTTGCAGGGGCGGGAAGTGTGCGATCGGTCACGAGGGTCACGGCCCGCAGGCGCCCCAGAGCCCTCGTCCCGCCCGTGCGGCGCGCAGCTCGAGCCTTCGCAGCAGCGGTGCGAAGCGGTCGTTGGGCGGGATCGTCAGGGTGCGCGCCAGCCCCCGCCGGACCAGGCTCGCGTTGACGAACCGGTCCCCAAGGTAGACGTAGGCGAGCAGCCTCCCGTAGGTGTCGCGGCGCTCGGCGCCGAAGACCAAACGCACCCGCCGGCCCTCGACCAGGCGGTGGTTGAAAGCCGAGGCGCGCGGCCCGAAGCACTGCACCGGCGTGCCCGGCTTGACCGTCTCGGGCGTGTCGACGCCGATGTAGCGAATGTCCTCGACCTTCCCCTCGACCCGCGCCTCGACGGTGTCGCCGTCGACGACCCGGGTGACGAGGGCAATGGCCCCGGCCGGCCCCTCGTCCCGTCCTCCCTCCCAGGGCCGCAGAATCAGCAGAGCCGCGACCAGCAACAGCACCAGGCTGCCGAGCTGACCGCGGCTCCAAAGACTGCGTCCCACCTCGGCCTAAGCCTGCGGGGCGGGAGTTCTCTCCCCCGTCGCTACGGGATTCGGCGAACGCTGGAAAGCAGCGTCTCCTTGATCTGGGCGATGATCTCGAGCGCGTCGTTCCACTCGCGCTGCCAGACGTTGCGGCCGAAGATCACGCCCGAGCCGCCGGCCTCCATCACCTCGCGGCAGTGCGTGAGCACCGTCTCGTCGTCGACCTTGGAGCCGCCGGAGAGCACGACCAGAGAGCGCCCCGCCGACTCGACGCACTGGCGGATCGCCTCGGCCTGGTCGACCTGCATCTCGTTGTAGGGGGCCGGCGCGTCCTTGTCCTTGTCCGGATCGATCTTCGGCATGTTGAGCTTGACCACGTCGGCGCCCATCTCCATCGCCATCCGCGCCGCGTAGTCGATCGCGTAGAAGGAGTTGGCGCTGCCCTTGGCGTCGACCGCCTCGCCGCGCGGGTAGGACCAGACGATCAGCGGCATCCCGAAGCGGTCGCAGTCTTCGCGCACCTTCCGCAGCTGGGCGAGGTCCTCGTCCTGTCGCGGCGAGCCGACGTAGAGCGTGTAACCGACGGCATCGGCCCCGAGCCGCACCGCGTCCTCGACGCTGGCATTGCAGGACGAGAACGCCTTGGCGGAGGAGGGGATGTCGGTCTTGCCGTTGACCTTGAGGATCAGCGGCACCTGGCCGGCGTAGTCGGGGTAGTACTTGGTCGCCATCCCGATCTGGCAGGCGAGGGCCGAGTAGCCAGCCTCGGCGGCGAGCCGGAACTGGTAGTCGGGGTCCTTCGACGCCGGGTTGGGGAAGAAGTCGCGCGGGCCGTGCTCGATGCCCTGGTCGATCGGCAGCAGCATCAGGGTGCCGTTGCCCGGCCCGAACTCGAATAGCAGGCGCCTCAGGCGCGCTCGTTTGCCGGGGGCCAGGGTCGCCAGCAGCGATTTCTGCTCGGTCAGGCTCTTCAACTCCACGCTTATTTCCTCCTAGGGTCCGCTGGAAGACGGGTGCAGTCCCAGTATGTCACTGCGGCCTCTCCTCAAGCGGTTTCCAGCGGGCGGTTATCCTCGGATGACCATGAGCGAGACCGAGCTCAGCGTCGTCTGCAAGAACTGCGGTTCCGAGGTCAGTCCCTACGTAACCGAGTGCCCCTATTGCGGCGCCCGCCTGCGCAAGCGCGCGCCGAAGCTGGAACGCCGCGGCGACGGGCTGGAGCCCAAGCCCCGGCGGCGTGCCCGCCCCAAGCTCCGCCGCCGCAAACGGCCCGACGGGCCTCCGCGCCCGTTCCGCCCCTACGCCACGGCGGCGGCGATCCTCGGCCCGGCCGCGATGCTGCTGGTGCAGAAGCTGACGGGGGACCCGATCGCCACCTTCGGCGGCCTGATCGTCCCCTTCGAGGACCAGTGGTGGCGCTTCCTCACCGCGCCCTTCGCCTACGTGGACGTCGGCTACCTCTTCGTCGTCGCCGTCGGCCTGGCGATCTTCGCGACCAGCCTCGAGCGCCGGCTGGGCACTCCCGCCACGGCCCTCCTGCTGATCGCCTGCGGGTCGCTGGGGATGCTTGCGGCGGCCGGCATCGCCAACGCCGGCGGGGACGTCGAGGTGATCGCCGGCGGCAACGGCATGGCGCTCGGCGCGCTGGCCGCCTGGTTCGCGATCCGGCGCGCCGAGACCCGCGGCGCGATCGACGCCGACTACGACGCGGTCGGGGTCCTGGTCGCGGCCGCCGTCCTCCTGGCCCTGCCGGTCTTCGAGTCCACCGCCGATCCCTTCGCCGGCCTCGTCGGCGGCGCCGTCGGCGGGCTTGCGGGCCTCGCTGCATCGGCGCTCCGGGAGTAGGCGGAGCCAAGGCGGCTAGGCTCCTCCTCGTGCCCCCCGACGAGGAGCAACTGGACGCCGCGATCGAGCGGCTGATCGACGCCGAGCGCTTCGCCGAGGCGGAGCGCATCGTCGCGCGGGCCGCGCCGCAGCTGCAGAAGGTGCTCGCCGCGGCCCTCGCCGAGGGCGGCTGGTTCGGCGAGTCGCATGAGGCCGAGTCGCTGAAGGCCGCGACCGTCCCCGACCCCGACGAGCGCGTCGCCGCGGTGCGCTCACTGCTCGCCGAGGAGGCGAGGATGGGGATGATGGTGGGGGTTGCCGTCGGCTGGGCACTGCATGACGAGATGACCGATACCGAGACCCAGGAAGGGGAGCGCTGAGAGATGGAGATCCGATTTCACGGCCATTCGTGCTTCGAGCTGAGCGAGGGAGATGCAAGGGTCCTGGTCGACCCCTTCCTCCAGCCCAACAACCCGGCGGCGGTGGCGAGCGCCGATGAGGTCGAGCCGACCCACGTCGTCGTCTCCCACGGCCACGCCGACCACATCGCCGACGCCGTCGGCGTAGCCACCCGCACCGGCGCCGAGTGCGTGGCGATCGTCGAGGTCGCCAACTGGCTCGAAGAGCAGGGGGTCGAGAAGGTCCACGATCCGAACCTCGGCGGCACCGTCCGCTTCGACTGGGGCTGGGTGAAGCTGGTCCCGGCCTGGCACACGAGCACGATCGCCGGCTCCGCAGACGCCCCCTACAGCCCGACCCCCGGCACGGTCACGGGAACGCCGGCCGGGCTGCTGATCCACATCGGCGGCGTCACCGTCTACCACGCTGGCGACACCTGCCTCTTCGGCGACATGAAGCTGATCGCCGAACGCAACCCGGTCGACGTCGCCCTACTGCCGATCGGCGGCCACTACACGATGGATCGCCACGACGGGGTCGTCGCGGCCGAGTTCGTCGGCGCCGGCACGGTGATCCCGATGCACTACGACACCTTCCCGCCGATCGCGACCGACGCCCAGGCCTTCAAGGCGGAGGTCGAGGCGAAGACCTCGTCGCAGGTCGTGGTCCTCGCCCCGGGGGAGTCCCACTCGGCCGGCTGAGCTGCCGCTATTCCGCTTCTTCCGGGGTGTCGAGAGAGGAGGCGGCGGGCGGTGTCGATTCGGCCGGAGGCGGCGAGCTTTCGGCCGGGGGCGGAGGAGGCGGCGTGCTTTCGGCCGGTGGCGCGGGAGCCGGTTCGGGGCTGGTGCCGCCGACCGTCACCACGACGATCTCGCCGCTGGCCGGTGCTCCGGCACCCGCGGAGGGCGCCGCTCCGTCGATCCCGGTCGAGGTTTTCGTCGTGTTCTCCGCCTCGGCCTCCGCACCGCCGTTGCCGGCCGGGACGCCTTCCTCGGCGGGTGCCAGCGGCGCTCCCGCTTCGGTCGTCACGGATTCCGCTTCGGGAGCCGGGGCCGGTTCGGGCGCGGGCACCGCGGCGGGCTGGGTGTTGGTGGCGACCGCCGCGTCGTGGGCGGGCCCGACCGCTGCCTGCGGGCCTTTGTGGACCTGCGAGACCGTCGCGGGGGCGCTGCTCACGGGCGTCGGTTCGGTCTGGTGCTTGACCTCGACCGCGCCGGCGGTGATCACGGCCGCGGTGACGACGCCTGCGACGGCCTTGGTGCCGATCGCGCTGCCAACGGCGCCGAGGCCGCTGGCGGCGCTGCCGCCACCGAGGGCGGCGCCGACGCTGCCCACCGCGCCGGCCCCGGTGGCGCCGGTTCCCGTCGCGGTTGCGGCACCACCGGCACCTGCTCCTCCCAGGCCAAGCTTGGAGAGGATGAATCCTTTGAGTGCCACCAGCGGCGCCACTGGGACCAGCGCGGCGAGCACCTTGTCGTTGGAGCGGAGCTGGGAGCGGAAGTCGGCGCACTCCTCGCAGTCGCGGACGTGGCGGCGGACCGGGCCGGAGAGCTTGCGCAGCCCCTCGGCTGCCTCGGCCAGGTCGACCCGGACCTCGCCGCAGGTCAGCTGGCGTGCCTGGCTCGCCTCGGCGAGGCTGATCCGGGCCCGCACCAGCAGCGACTTGACCGAGGGAACGCTGGTCTCCATCGCCTGGGCGATCTCCTCGTAGGACATCGCGTCCATCTCCCGCAGCAGCAGGGCGCTGCGCTGCGTCTCGGGAAGCTTGCCCACGTCGGCGAGGAGCTGGCGGAACTCCTCGCGGTTATGGACCTTCTCGGCCGTGGAGGCGGCCTCGACCGTCGGCACCATGTCCATCGATTCCTGCGCGTCGGCGGTCGGCTTGCGCAGGTGGTTGAGGCAGCGGTTGCGGGCGATCCGGTAGAGCCACGGGCGCAGTTTGATCTCGCGCTCGTCGGCGAGCATCGCCCGGTAGGCGTTGACGAAGACCTCCTGCAGGACGTCCTCGGCATCCTCGGTGGAGCGGAGCATCTGGCGGCAGAAGCCGAGCAGGCGGCCCTGGTAGCGGTCGACGATGGCCTCGAACGCACCGGGGTTGCCGGCGCGGGCCATCGCGATCAGGCGATCGTCGCCCTGCAGCTTGAGAAGCGGAGAGCGCCGGGCTAGAAGTCCGCGACGACTGGCATGTGTGAGAGCTGAAGCCTCCAAGCGATTCCTCCAAGAGCAGCCAGGGAAGGCGTTTGTCTTCTAGCTCAGGGACACCGTAGCACCGGCATAGTTGCGGTACCTCGGCAGTTTTTAGTGCGACTTTATGTATCCAAGGATGAAGTGCCCGGGGCGGGACTCGAACCCGCAAGCCCCCCAGTGGGGCAACGCCTTTTAAGGGCGCCGCTTTTGCCAATTTCGCCACCCGGGCAGAGCCGATGGTAGCCGGGAGCTTCCGGCGCGCGGGTCCTGTCGTGGGGGAGGGGGGCGCTGCGGGCGGGCCACGGTCCGTCCTCGACCCCCCTC
>DASUIY010000128.1:0-7955 GCA_036279555.1 Solirubrobacterales bacterium
TACGAATGCAAAATAGTGGGTAGCGTGAACCCGCCGTCCCGCTCCTGCCGGTTCTCGATCAGCGCGATCATCGTCCGTCCCACGGCCACCGCCGTCCCATTCAGCGTGTGCACCGCCTCCGGTGATTCGCCGTCGCCGGGCCGATACCTACAACTGAGGCGCCGCGCCTGGTAGTCGGTCGTGTTGGAGCAGGAGGTCAGCTCCCGGTAGCGCTCCTGGCTCGGGATCCAGGCCTCGCAGTCGTACTTCTTCGCCGCCGGGGCGCCGAGGTCGCCGGCGGCCACGTTGACGACGCGGTAGGGAATCTCCAGCGCCGAGAGGATCCGCTCCTCGATCGCCAGCAGGCGCTCGTGCTCAGCCGCGGACTCCGAAGGCTCGACGAACGAGAACATCTCGACCTTGTCGAACTGGTGGACGCGGAAGATGCCGCGGGTGTCGCGGCCGGCGGCGCCGGCCTCGCGGCGGAAGCAGGTCGAGAAGCCGGCGTAGCGCAGCGGCAGCCGCTCGGCCTCGAGGATCTCGCCGGCGTGCAGGGCGGCGAGGGAGACCTCGGAGGTGCCGACGAGGAAGAGCTCGTCCTTGGGCACCTCGTAGATCTGGTCGCGGTCGCCGGGCAGGAAGCCGGTGCCGTAGAGCGCCTCTTCGCGGACGAGGACGGGTGGGACGACGGGCTCGTGCCCCTCGCCGCGGACCAGGTCGAGGGCGAAGCGGACCAGCGCCAGCTCCAGCATCACCAGGTCGCCCTTTATGTAGGCGAAGCGCGAGCCGGAGAGCCGCGCGCCGGCCTCCATGTCGATCAGGCCGAGCTCGGTGCCGATCTCGAGGTGGTCGCGGGGCTCGAACCCGAAGCTCGGACGCTCGCCCTCCTCGCGCAGGACGACCGCGTCCTCCTCGGTCATCCCTTCGGGGGCGCCGGGGTCGGGCAGGTTGGGCAGCGCCCCGGCGAGCCGCTGCAGACCGGCCTCGACCTGCTCCAGCTCGGCCTTGCCGGACTCGATCGTCTCCTTCAAAGCCACCACGGCCCCCATCTGCTCCCCGGCGTCCTCGCCGCGCTGCTTCGCCTCGCCGATCTGCTTGGAGAGCGTCTTGCGCTCGGCCTGGGCGCCCTCGACCTGGGGCAGCAGCTCGCGGCGGCGGGCGTCGAGGGCGAGCAGCTCGTCGACCTGCTCGGCGGCCCCGCGGCGCGCGAGCGCCGCCTTGACCCGCTCGGGGTCGGAGCGGATCAGCTTCAGGTCGAGCATGGCCCGGGAACGCTAGGGCGCCGGCTGGGCGCCGGGACGGGGCGATTCTTCGGCTTCGCCGCCCGCGTACTCGGCGACGAACCGTGCGACTTCGTCGGCCTCGTCGCCGACGACGATGTTGGCGGGCATGATCGCGCCGGAGAAGCCGCCGTTCTGGATCGCGAAGAGAGCATCGTCATAGGTCTCGGTTCGCTGATCGAGGTTGGGGCCCTGCGTGCGCAGCCCGCGATTGCCGCTCCCTTGGGTGCCGGCGGCGCTCAGCGTGTGGCAGCCGGAGCAGTGCGTGGCGAAGAGGGCGGCCCCGCCGTGGTTGGGGTCGTTCTCGGCAACCGAGACGCCTTCTTCGCCGAACCCGCAGGCGGCGAGCCCGAGGGCGGCGAGGACGGCCATGGCTGTGATCAGTGCAGGGCGCACGCGGCGCGCATCATATTGTCTTGACCCGATCCGGTTCCCCCACGATGCCGACGCCCGATCCAACCCGCTTCCGAGCCGCGATGGCGATGCTGCCGACCGGCGTCACCGTGGTCAGCGCCAGCGGCCCCGGCGGGCCGGCCGGAGCGACCGCCAACGCCGTCTGCTCCCTCTCCATAGAGCCAATGCTGATGCTGGCCTGCCTCGACCGCGGCTCGCGCACCCTGCTCGCCGTCCAGGCAGCCAACCACTTCGGCGTCAGCGTCCTGCACGCCGGCCAGGAGCCGATCGCCCGCGCCTTCGCCACCAAGGCGCCGGTGGCCGACAAGTGGGACGGGGTCGGGTGGAGCGAGCGCGACGGGATCCCGGCGATCGACGACGCCCTGGCCTGGATCGCCTGCGACCTGCGCGACGTGATCGCGGCGGGCGACCACGTGATCGTCACCGGCCAGGTGCGGGGCCTGGAGAGCGGCGAGGGCGACCCGCTGGTGTTCAGCGGGGGCGAGTACCGACCGCTGGGCTGACTAGACGTTTGTTTGGTCAAGGGTCTTGACCTGATCACCGATAACCCGTCAATGACGGGCAGTCGGGCTCCTGCCGGAGTCGAGGGGCAGGAAAGGGATATGGATGGTGAGCTGCGTCGCCTCGGGGGCGCGCTGAACGCGCGGACGTCCGACGTGGTCGGCCAGATGATGGAGCGCTCGGCGTCCTCCGGGCATCTGCTCGACAGGCACGTCGAGGAGAGCTTCGAGAAAGTGGGGGCGGTGTCCACGGTGGCCGTGGCCCGGTGGATGGCCGGCGAGGGGGAAGCGGTCGCGCGCGAGGTCGGCCAGGAGTCCTGGCGCATCTTCGCCCAGCTCGCCTCGCAGCGGGCGGCGCCGCTGAACGAGGTGACCAAGCGGTGCCTGCGCTGGCGCGACTCCACCGCGTCGGTGCTGAGGGCCAGCGCGAGCGACCTCGAGCTCGGCCCCGAGGTTCTCGACCGGGCTCTGCAGATGCTGCAGCGCAGCCTCGACGTGACCCTCGTGCGGATGTGCGAGTCCTTCGAGGGCGAGCGCCAGCGCTCACACGAGGAACTGGCCAGCCGCGAGAAGGAACTGGTCTTCCTCGCCACGCACGACGCGCTGACGGGACTGCCCAACCGGACCCTGATCCTCGACCGCATCGAGCAGACGCTGACGCGAACCCGGCTGAACCAGGAACCGGTGGCGGCCCTGTTCATCGACCTCGACAACTTCAAGGCGATCAACGACTCGCTCGGCCACGGCGTCGGCGACGAGCTGCTTTGCGCGGTCGCCAGCCGGCTCGAGGGCGTCATCCGCGAGACCGACGCGCTCGGCCGCCTCGGCGGCGACGAGTTCGTGGTCGTCGCCGAGGGGCTCTCGCTGGCCGCCGGGCCGGAGCTGATCGCCGAGCGCCTGCTCGAAGCGTTCAAGGAGCCGTTCTCGCTCAGCGGGGCCGACGACACGCGCGTCTTCGCCAAGGCGAGCATCGGCATCGCCACCGGCGGGCGGGACTCCGCCGAAGAGCTTTTGCGCGACGCAGACATCGCCATGTACCGGGCCAAGTGGGGCGGCAAGAACCGCTACCTCGTGTTCGAGTCGGAGATGCAGGACGAAGTCCAGTCCCGCATGGAGATCGAAATGGACCTCCAGGGCGCACTCGAGCGCGAGGAGTTCTTCCTCGTCTACCAGCCCACCTTCGACCTCGAGAGCATGCGGCCGACGGGGGTCGAGGCGCTGATCCGCTGGCGCCGGCCGGGGCGCGGCGTCGTCGACCCCGAGGACTTCATCCCCCTGCTGGAGGAGAGCGGGATGATCGTCGACGTCGGCGCCTGGGTGCTCAGGGAGGCCTGCGACCAGGCGGCCAAATGGCAGTCCGACGGCTACCCCGTCGGGATGTCGGTCAACGTCTCCGCCCTGCAGCTCGACACGGACGAGCTGCTCGGGCACGTCGAGGAGGCGCTGAGCTCGAGCGGGCTCGAGGCGACCGCGCTGACGATCGAGATCACCGAGACGACGCTGATGCGCAACGTCGAGGAGACGGCCCGCCGGCTGGCCTCGCTCAAGGACCTCGGGATCCGGATCGCCGTCGACGACTTCGGCACCGGTTACTCCTCGCTGGCCCACCTCCAGCAGTTCCCCGTCGACATGCTGAAGATCGACCGCTCGTTCATCTCCAAGCTCTCCGAGGGCTGCGAGGGGGAAATCCTCCTCCACACACTCGTGCAGCTCGGCAAAGCCCTCGCGATCGAAACGACCGCCGAGGGCATCGAGCGGCCGCAGGACCTCTCCCTGATCAAGTCCGAAGCATGCGACAGCGGCCAGGGGTTCCTCTTCACCCGACCCCTCACCGCCCAGGACGCGGACGCGTTCTTCCGCCAGTGGCCCAAGACCCGCCGCTTCGAGGTCCGCGAAGGCTACGGAACGCGCGCCGCGGCCAGCGCGTAACCCGAGACCGCCGTCAGCCCTCGGCGGCGACGGCGACCAGCCCGCGCATCAGGTCGACGGCGTCCGGGGCCGAGAGGCCCTGCTCGCGGACGAGGGAGCGCCAGGTGCCGAACGAGATCGCGTGGCCGACCGCCGCCTCGACCCTGCGCCTGCGCGCGCCGCGCTCCGGCCGGCCGCGGACGATCGTCGCCGCGGCCTCGGCGAGCCAGGCGATCCTGAGTTCCCTGGGGACCCGCATCGCGGGCACGAGGCTGGCGTCCCGCGTCGTCTTCTCCAGCATCTCCTCGCCTGACTCATACCAGGCGTAGAGATCGCCCAGCGCGATCCTCAGGCGCTCCTCGGGGTCGCCGGCCGCGGCCCACTCGGCGAGGTCGGGGAGGGGGTGCTGGCCCAGCCAGTGCATGGAGCAGGCGCCGAAGAGGGCCTCTTCGTCGGGGAAGTGCCTGTAGACGGTGGCGCGCTGCACGCCGGCCCGCTCGGCGACGGCGCTGATCGTCGTCTTCGCCGGCCCGAGGGACCCGTGCAGGTCGACGGCGGCCTCGGTGATGCGAAGCCGCGTCTCGTCCTCGAGCTCGGCGCGGCGGCGCTTGCGGTACCGACGCTTGGCGGCTGTGGTCTTTTCGCTAGACATCTTTGTTCGACGAAGTTTGACACGGCCGGCGGCGGCATGCTAGTTTCGCGCACATCACTGTTTAACGAAATGGAGGTCCCACGATGTCCGCAGCCCAGTTCACCGAGACGCTCAGTCGCTTCGACGCTTCCCAAGGCCCGCGCAAGATCGGCCCCGACGAGGGCCCCGTCGCCGAGCTCGGCGGCTGCGACGCCCGCTTCCTCGTCTTCGGAGAGGAATCCGGAGGCGGCTTCTCGCTGGTCGAACACCCGGTCCCGCCCCGCTCCCTCTGCGCCCCCCGCCACCGCCACAAAGGCGTCGACGAGTACAGCTTCGTCCTCGAAGGCCGCATGGGCGCCCTCCTCGGCGACGACGTCATCTACGCCGAGGCGGGCGACCTCGCCTTCAAGCCCCGCGACCAGTGGCACACCTTCTGGAACGCCGGCGACGAGCCCCTCCGCATCCTCGAGATCATCTCCCCCGCCGGCTTCGAGCACTTCTTCCGCGAATTCGACCGCACCCAGAAAGACGGCACCTTCGACCCGGTCGCCCTGGGCGAGCGCTTCGCGATCGAGTTCGACATGGAGAGCCTGCCGGCGATCTGCGCCGAGCACGGCCTGGTGCATCCGCTGCTGGGGTAGCCACTTGCCGCACTCATATCCACGGTCGAAGGCAGCCCGACGGCGCATTGAGCTCGTAGGATCAGCCCATGCCGGAGGGAACATACCCCCCTTGGAAGTACTACCCACCCCGTGCCCGCCCTCCGCAATGGGTTGAGGGAATCATCGAATCCTTCGCTACCGTGCAGCCCGAGATTGACTCGGGAGCAATCCGCATAGAGAGCGACAAGGCGCTCGCCGCCCTGCGGCCAGCGTTGGTGTCGCTTGGATTTCAGGTAGAGGCAGGGAAGAAGAAGGCCGACAAGATTCGTCGTCCCGTCTTGTTTGGTGAGTTTGGCCGAGAGGATCTTGCCTATGAGGTCGATGCGTTCCATCCGGAGACTGGAATCGCCATGGAGGTCGAGGCCGGGCGGGGTGCCCGCGGCAACGCGGTGTACCGAGACCTCGTTCAAACCAGCCTGCTGGTGGACGCCAGATACCTCGCACTGGCCGTCCAGATCACATATCGGCATAAGTCGGGCGGCAAAGACGTCGTCGTGCAGAGCTACCGAGACACGCGTCATCTTCTCGACGCGATCTATGCCAGCAATCGACTCCACCTGCCGCTGGAAGGGATCCTCCTCGTGGGCTACTGAGTGGCCCGAAAACTCACACGCAGGCACTCCAACGAGCGGGAGCGACGGGACCACGAACCCGCGACCTCCGGCGTGACAGGAGCCCCGAGAATGGCGCGAAAATCGGCCGAATTTGGCTTGTTCACGCGGAACCTGAGGGGTCGGTAGTGACCACCGATCCGACCGAGAATCAGACGCAATTTGCGGTCGATTTAAGCGCTTTTGGGCACCTGGTGCCCAAAAGACGGTGGCTCGAAGGAGGCATTTTTCACTGACCCGCACCGACCGGAGTCAACGTTTTGTCGTCAGCAGACTATCCTTTCGCTCGTGACCGCATCGCCAAGGATTGACCTCGCCAACGCCGCCGACGAGCAAGCGATGTTGGATGAGATCGAGGCGAGCTTCGAGAAGATCACCAGCGACCCCCACATGCTCGCCGCCTATCGCGCCGAGGCCGCCGAAATCGAGGCGGGCTTCGGGGCACCCATCCCTGAGTGGTAGCCGCTCGGCTCCATCAACTTCGGAGCCCGACTGAGCATGTTCGCCTACTACGACCGAGACGCCGACATTGCCTGGCTGCCGACCGGCGAGTCGGACGACGTCGTCAGCGAGCACGTCCCTGACGGCCTCCGCGACTACGACCGCACCAGCCGCCAGCTCGTCGGGAGCAGCCGCGCGAGCGCAACACCGTCCGCACTCGCATCCTCTACACAGCGGTCGAGCGGGCCAACGAACGGCTCACCGCCGAAGATCGGCCACCGATTCCGAGGGCGTCACCTTCCACTCGCTGCGCCGCACCTACGCGGCCTTGCGCGCCGAACTTGGCGAGCATCCAGCGATCACCGCCGCGCAGATGGGGCACCGCGACCCGCGCATGACCCTCCGTGTCTACACCGACGTAACCGGGATGAAGCCCCGGACCCGGCTCGGCGGACTGCTCAACGACTGCTATTGGGCACAGGGCGAGCCGCCCAGACCCGGCTCAGCGGCTGAGGACGCCCTCGGGGAGCAGTGACTCGAAGTTGCCCTCGGCCCGGAAATAGCTGGAATGAGTGCGCTTGACGGTGTCGAGCGACTCGGCCCCGACCAAGACGATGTCAAGATCGTCGCGATCACGCATCTCCCCCTCGATCTCGGCGTAGGCGGCCTGCGCGCCGTCGTAATCGGTGCCGAAGTTGCGGACCTTCGCCTTCCCGCTTGGGATGTCATAGATGATGAGGAAATGCTGAATCTCAGTTGCGTTCACGTCAGCGATCTTCTTTCAGCGGGGGGCGCTCAAGCCTCTCCGCGACTCGTGCGTAACTCTCATTGATAGCAGCGACCTGCTCCTGACTCAAATCCTCCTCGCGGTCGAGTGCCGCGAAGGCATCGGAGACAACGCGGTAGTAATCGTGCACGACCTCCTCGCCCTTCCCGAACTTGAAGCCGACGCCAACTTGACGGCTGTCTTTCTCGACCTGGTTCGCCCAGGCGTCTTGGAGCATCGTGCGCAACTGCACCTCGATAAGACGCCCGTCGCGCTTGACGATCAGGTGCATCGCGCGGTAGCCAGAGCTGCGGGGCTCGGCGATGTAGTCCTTGACTCGAACCACGGTCCAGGTCTTGCGCAGGCGACGCGAGACGGCGGACAGGTGGGAGAGCGATGGGAGCCGCGCGCGGACCCCGCCGATGTCCCACATCTGGGTGAGCTGCATAGTGGGCTCACGCTCAAGCTTGTTGAAGATTGTCGGTCGCCGCTTGAGGCGCTGGGTGACGTCGATTTGCCCTTCGACCTCGGCGTTCTCGGCGGCAACGTGGTAGCGCAGATTCGCGGCAACCTTCGAGAGGGGATTCGCGTGCAGGCCCCGCCACCAAGTCACCGCGATCATCGCGTCAACCAGCTCCTCGATATCGAAACCCGCAAACGTGTCCTCCCCCTCTTTCACGGGAGGGCGGGCGTAGAAGCGGCGCAATAGCTGCCCTGCGCGATTGACCTGCCCGTTGGAATACGCCGCGTCATCGGGTGGCTT
>DASUIY010000129.1:0-5130 GCA_036279555.1 Solirubrobacterales bacterium
AACGTCCCCAAGTACATGCAGGAGCTGGTCGGCGATCTAGTCGAGGGAGAGGTCGAAGTCCAGGCCCCGCTGCTCAGCAAGGAGGTCGTCTTCGAGGTGCAGGGCGACCAGGGCCAGTGCTCGACCTCGGTTGAGCTGCGCCCGGCAGAGCCGCTCGAGGGCTGGGACAAGTCCTTTTCGGGCGGTGGCGATGGAATGACAGTCACGCTCAGCTTCCGAATGCGCGAGGGCAAAGGCGAGGTCAACGTCACCTGGCACTGGCAGCTCGACACCTCCCTCGACCCCCGCAGCCAGGTAGAGGCCCTGAGAATGATGGAGGCCCTGGCGGGCGAGGGCGAGGTGCGGCTCCTCGACCCGGCGTCGGGCAACGAGATCACCAAGGGCCCGACGCCGACCGGGCTTTTCGGTCAAGAGCTGGCTTCGCTGAAGCAGGTGCTCGAAGACGTGATCTCCTTGCAGGATTGGCTCGGCGAAGAGATCGAGGTGCCCGAGGAGATCAAAGGAGCTGAGGCGGTGGCCCTGCGACGGGTTGCCCTGCTTCTTGAGGGCAGGCGCTCAAGCTGGCAAAGCGCTTCGATCGGCATGGCCAGCGACACGGACCGAGAACAGCTCGAAGAGGGCGGTGTCCTGCAGGTTCGACAGGAGCTTGAAATCGAACTATTCGGCAAGCGTTACCCGCTCGGCGAGGAAGTCACCTACGTCGACCGCTACCGGCTGGCTAGAACCGAGCCCGGCATGGGAGGCGGCATCGTCTTCATCCTCGAGCCCGAAGAGGGCTCGGAAATGATGAAGCGCCTCGAGCGGAAGAGATCCTGAGCGGCCCCATGCCGGCGAGCTAAGCTCGCGCGGCCTGCGAGGAGGGCAGTCAGGTTCCAATCCTCGGAGGCTAGTTAGTTGCCCTGATCCCGCTCTCCGTCGATTTCCGTCAGCAATCGCAGTCCCGCCGCTTCGACCTCCTCGACTTCATCTGGATCGACTGCCCTGATCGCGACAAGAAAGGCTACTCGTGCCTCTTTGCTCCAGAGTCGTGGGTTTTTGTCAATGAACTCAGCGACCGAATCGGGATCAGTCGGCTCAGATCCGGGGACGCTGCTGTCTTGACCGGCCACCTCCAGTTGTTGGACGAAGATCGACCGAGCAAAGACGCCATTAGGTGTTTTTTTGTGAATCTCGGTCCATCTAGCCAACCCATCTGCCTGCTCGCCCATCTTCCATCGGCAGCAGGCGGCGTACGTCTCCATGAACTGCTCTCGCTGGTCATGGCGCCCAACGATGGTCCAATCGAAGTTGGCAAACGCGTCAACCCAGTTTCCTTCTTCGGCAAAGGCCATTCCTTTATTCATCAGCTTGACCCTGGTGCGCTGAAATCGATGCTCATGCCACCGGGCCCGAAGTCGTTGGCCGCCGTTGCGGTAAGCATCGAATGCGTTGGCATAAAGGATGGGTGATGGGGGAAACCGTTTGACCACTAGAAACGGCGATTTCTTTCTGACCCTTAGGAGTTGGAGTCTCGGGCGCGCTTTGATTGAACGCCGATACCACTTCGCGGAATCGCGGCTGTGTCGCTTCATTGCCTCAAAGTCGCCTTCGGCTCTCGCCTCCTCCGATGCGGTCCAGGCGCGCAGGGCGGCCCCACGCTTGACATACCACTGACGTCGATAATTCGACCGGGCGGCAATCAGATGGTCAAGCAGACGACTTGACTCCTCTCGGTCCCGTCCTCTGGGATCCAACAACGCATACAGATTGTAGATCGACATATCGCGTTGTGGATCCTGCTCATGGTCGATGGCCTCCCGCAAGAGCTTGATTGCCTCTTTTCGATCTCTTTTCCCCTCTCGACCATTACCTTTAATTCGAGCGCGCTCCAGCAGCATTGCCGAAAGCCGCCGTAGCAACTCGGGCGAGGGGTCAGGATTGCGCCGTCGAACCTTCAACGACTCGATCGCGGTATCTAGTTCCCCTCGACCAGCCAGAGCGAGTGCCCGTGAAACGCGCAACCGATCAACCTGATGGTTAGTGCTCTTGCCGGCAATTCCCAAAGCAACATCGAGTTCTGTGATGGCGCGATCGTAATCACCAAATATCTGGGCCATAAGACCCACCAAGCCTCGAGCAAGGGCCTCCAGATCGCGGCAGAACTCAAGGGGGAACTCCTCATCTTGGACGCCAATCTGAGGCTTCAGACTTGAGACAAAAGGACCGAACCGGGGGTTTGCAGGGGTCCGGTCGCGTGTGAACCAGTCTTCGTGGGTTGTGCTCCGCATTGCAGGCTCGAGAATGCGAGGAAACACCGACCATCCCCCTTCAGGACGAGCCGCGACTCGCCCATGCAGAACGAACGCTGCCCGAAGTCGGCGCTGAAGCGTCTCAGCGAATTGATCTTCGTCCGCGCCGATCGTGACCGGTATCGCCCGTACGAATCCCCGGAGCGCCGAGGGCAGATGGCGGCGCAGGTCATCAATGATGAGGGCCTGTGCCTCAGCACCAAACCCCGCCGCCGCTCCGCCCTCGCGAAACAAGGGAACAATCAACCGGCTGGAATAACAACGCTTAGCAACCTGCCAGTGAACGATGCCGCCTAGGCCGATAACAAGAGCGAGGACAACCGGAGGCAAAGTTTGGCCACTCGGCGGAGCAATTGCGAGAACTAGCGCGGCAACGATCGTAAGCCCGGCGAACAGGCGCCGCGGGATCCGAAAGCGCAACCTCCAGATGTCTCGGATGAGTCTCTCAAGCGTGGCGACCACGCCACCAGGCTAGTCCGAGTCGGATGTCTCGCCTGGAGAATGAGGACACGAATGACGGTTAGCGCTTCGTCAAAGATCCGAAGGAACCCCCGGATCTCCGAGGGTTCTGCAATAGCGGGGTGGGATTCGAACCCGCGACCTTCGGGTTATGAGGTCGCAGGTCGCGGCGTCAAGAGCCGGGATCGGTCAGTTGGCGCTTGAGAGAGCCGATCTAGGCAGCGATCTCGTGGTTCAAATACCGTCCTCTGCGGGATGAACGCTCAATGCTCACGACGCTGGCGACTGAAGGGAGCTCCAGATGAGCGATGAGCTCGTAGCTCTCGCCACGCAGCTGCTCGGCTACGACACGTCCGAGCCTGATGGGGTGCTGGAAGCCGCCGGGTTCGTCAAAGGCTGGCTGGAGGCGCGGGGGATCGAGGCGGCCGGCGACGAGGTTCGCGGGCTGCCGGTGCTGCGCGCCGAAGTGGGGCCGGAGGATGCACCGACGGTCGTCCTGCATGGGCATCTCGACGTCGTCCCGGGGCTGCCGGGTCAGTTCGACCCCCGGGTCGAGGGGGACCGGCTGTACGGGCGCGGCGCCTACGACATGAAGGGGGCTCTGGCGGCGATGTTGCTGACGACTGCGGCGATGCGCGACCAGGACGCCGTGCGGGTGCGGTTGGGGATCGTCGGAGACGAGGAGTCCGAGGAGGAAGTCGACCGCGGCAGCGACTGCCTCGTCGACAGCGGCTTCACCGGGGACTTCGCGATCACCGGCGAGCCGACCGACCTGCACATCGGCGTCGAGGCCAAGGGCGTGCTGGCGCTGCGTGTGCACGTCAGCGGTGTCGCGGCTCACGGCGCCACCCCCTGGCTGGGCGACAACGCGGTCCTCAGGGCGATCGACGTTTTCCGCAGTATCGAGTCGCTACCGTTCGCCCGGCACAGCTCTGAGCTGTTCGACCGCCCCTCGATCAACCTCGGCCGGATCCTGGGCGGCGACGCGCTCAACAAGGTGCCCGACCGATGCGCGATCGACGTCGACATCCGCTACCTGCCCGATCAGGACCCAGCCAGCCTGCTGGAGCAGGTGAGCGGCATCCCCGACGCCGAGGTCGAGCAGCTGTTCACGCGCCCGCCGGCCGTCGTCGATCGCGACCTGGCCTATGTGCGGGCGCTGCGCCACGCCGCGACCGAGCACCACGACGGCGAGCCGATGAGCGTCGGCCGCGACGGCGCCTCAGACGCAGTCTCCTTCCTGCGGGTCGGCGTGCCGGCGGTCGAGTTCGGCCCGATCGGCGAAGGGCACCACGGCCCCGAGGAGTGGGTCTCGATCTCCTCCCTGCACACCTACCGGCAGACGCTCGACACCTTCCTGCGCTCGCTCCCCGCCCAGCTCGACGTCTGAGGCGCCGTGGCTGAAGCGGGACTCAGCAAGCCGCCGCCCTCCGGCGACCACGAGCCGCCGCCGAAGCCGAAGCGCTTCTGGTGGCGCTTCACGCTCGGCTCGGTGGTGATCGTCACCACCGTCGCCGCAGCCACCGCCGCCAGCATCCTCCTCTACGTCGGCAGCATCGCCGACGCCCTCTCGCACAACGACGTGCTGCAGAACAAAGTCCAGCGCGTCCTCGCAAAGACCCAGGGCGGGGAGCCGCAGAACATCCTCATCATCGGCTCCGACAAGCGGGCCTCCGAACCGGAAGACACGGGCCGCTCCGACACGACGATCCTGCTCCGCCTCGACCCCGACAAGAACGCGATCGCGCTGATGTCGATCCCGCGCGACCTCGAGGTCGAGATACCGGGCGTGGGAACCGAAAAGTTCACCGCCGCCTTTGCCTACGGGGGGCCAAAGCTGACCCTGCAGGTGGTCAAGGAACTGACCGGGCTGCCGATCAACCACGTCGTCAACGTCGACTACCTCGGTTTCGTCCGCGCCGTCTACGCGATCGGCTGCGTCTACGTGGACATCGACCGGCGCTATTACCACTCCAACGCGGAATCATCCGAACAGTACGCGGAGATCAACGTGCAGCCCGGATACCAGCTGATGTGCGGGAAGAGGGCGCTGGAGTACGTGCGCTACCGCCACACCGACACCGACATCGTCCGCGCCGCCCGCCAGCAGGACTTCCTCAGCGCCGCGCGCCAGCGGGTGCCGATCAAGGACCTGGTCCTCGGCAGCAACGAACTGATCGACGTCTTCACCCAGTACACGACCTCCGACATCAGCGACACGAAGGCGATGCTCGAGGTGCTGGAGCTGTTCATCGCCTCGCGCAACGCGACGATCAACGAGGTCGACTTCCCTGCCGAACTGGGGCCGAGCTTCGTCTACTCCTCGCCGGAGCAGATCGCCGGCGCCGTCGACAAGTTCCTCGGCATCGAAGCCAGCGGCGGG
>DASUIY010000130.1:0-7665 GCA_036279555.1 Solirubrobacterales bacterium
GTCCGGGTCGAGCCGGGCTCGGTGACGATGTAGCCGTCCTCGTCGGTGTCGACCTGGCCGGCCACGATCTCCGATTTCGGGATGTGGCCGATCGCGATGAAGGCGCCGTCGGTCTCGAGGTCCTCGGTCTCGCCCGTCTCGGCGTTGCGCAGCCGCACGTGGCCGAGCTTGCCGTCTTCGCCGGCGACGAACTCCTCGGCGACGAAGGGAGTCTTGAAGTCGATGTTGCCCCGCTCCTTCGCCCGCTCGAACATGATCTTCGAGGCGCGGAACTCGTCGCGGCGGTTGACCACGGTCAGCCGGCTCGCGTACTTGGAGATGAAGATCGAGTCCTCCATCGCCGAGTCGCCGCCGCCGATCACGATCACCCGCTGATCTTTGAAGAAGGCCCCGTCGCAGACGCCGCAGGTGGAGACGCCGCGACCGCCCAGCTCCATCTCGCCCGGAACGCCGAGCCGGCGCGGCTCGGCCCCCATGGCCAGGATCACGGTCTTCGCCAGGTGCTCCTCGTCGCCGAGATGGACCTTCTGCACGCCGCCGTCGGAGAGCTCGACCCGGTCGACGTCGTCGGTGACGAAGCGCGTCCCGAAGCGCTCGGCCTGGGCGCGGAACTGGCTCATCATCTCCGGCCCCATGATCCCCTCGGGATAGCCCGGGTAGTTCTCGACGTCGGTCGTGTTCTGCAGCTGGCCGCCCCACTGGAACCCCTCGAAGACCAGGGGCTCGAGGTGGGCCCGCGCCGTGTAGAGCGCAGCCGTGTAGCCGGCGGGCCCGCCGCCGACGATGATCACGTTCTCGATCTTCTTCGCGTCTGCCATGTGTGCCTCAGTCTAGTTGCCGGTCGACGGGCCTGAAACGTGACATATAGGGGGCATTTGAGGCCCATCGGGGCCAATACTTTACTTTTTATAGTAGCGCTCTGTGGCGGTGGGGTCAGAACGAGGACTCAAATCGAGCGGTGACCCGCCTAGGTCAACGGAGGGGACGAGGCTAGTGGTAGCCGCTGGAGTCATACCAGCCGAAACTCACGCTGGCCGAACCGTCGCGGCAGAGGATCGACCGAACGTCGGTTCCGAGGCGTTCGTCGGAGCAGCGGAAGCGCCCCACGGCTCTCGGGGAGCGATTTCTGACGATCCGTTCCCCGCGACGGTTCGTCCGCGAATAGTGAGAGCGCGAGGCGTAGGCGCGGGCGACCTTCCGGGCAGCATTGCATCGCACTTCGTGGCCGATGATTTTGCTGGCGAGGATTTCCTCGCGGCCACCTTGATCCCGGTAGTTCTCGACCACCGAGCCGCAGGCGCGTTCCCACCCAGCCGAGGCCGATACGGGGGCAGCGAGAACGGCAACTATTGCGGCGAGAGTCGCCTTCGCGATCATCGAGAGCAGAAGCGGCGCTTAGGACTCGTCGACCGGGCTAATCGAGCTAATTTGGTCTGGATTCAGCCAGATCTGTCGATCAGCGGTGTGCGCTTGCTCGAGGCTGAAAAGGGGTTGGCTGGCTTTTTTTGCTTTGAAGACGTGATCGAGAACTTCGTTCAAGGCTTCGCCCGCTTCCAACGTATCCCCATTTGCCATCCGGATTTTCGTCATCTTGTCCCAGGGCCTCCCGCAGTCGATTGCAATCAAGGACCCTAAAGCGCTTATCTCAAGCGAGCAAGGTCGCAATCTCCTCCAGCGACTAGATGTGATCGGCCACCCGGCAGCCATCGCAGGCTTCGGGTCAATCGCCGCGACTCAAATTCGCGACCGGCTCCAGCTCCGGGTCCGCTTTCGAGCGTCGCTCGACCGGCAGGTCCCCCCTCTCCCATTCGTGGGCCGTGTGGCGGAGCTGGAGGAAGGCGACGATGCCCAGCGGCAGCGGCATCCAGAAGGCGATCAGGCGGTAGACGAGGATCGCCGGGAAGACGGTCTCCTCGGGGATGCCGAAGAGGACGAAGGCGCCGATCATCCCCGCGTCCACCGCGCCGACGCCCGCCGGGGCCAGGGGGAAGAGGTTGGCGACCATGCCGAGGAAGAAGCCCTGGATGACGACGGCGAGCGGCACGTGGACGCCGAACGCCTTGAACGAAGCCCAGAGGATGCCGATGTTGGCCGCCCAGAAGCCGGCGGCGCCGATCACCGCCAGCCCACCGCGGGAGGGCTTGGCGAAGAGCCCGGCCGTGAACCTGAGCCCCTCGCCGGCGATCGCCGGCACCTTGGCGACGCTGGCGACGATCGCCTTGCTCCGCTCGCTGCGCGCAAACCCGGCGACCCGCCGGCTCAAATCGGGCGGGATCAGCGCGATGAGCACCCCGAGGATCAGCAGCAGGCCGGCGACGCCGGCCGGGACGATGGTCAGCTCGACCGAGCCCTTGCCGGGCACCACCCCGGTCCGCAGCAGGATCCCGCAGACGATCAGCGCGACCGGATAGAAGACGTACTGGAGCGCGAGGAAGGCCACCATCCGCTGTCCCACGTCGTGGCGGGGCATCCCGGCTTTGCGCAGCGCCCAGTAGGTGAGGGCGATGCCCCCCGCCCCACCGGCCGAGAAGAGCCGCGTGGCGGCGACGCCGGCCATGTTGATCTCGTAGGTCTCCTTCCAGGTGAGGGCGAGCACATCGCCGCCGACCACCGCTTTGAACAGCGCGATGTAGGTGGCGATCGCGGCGACGTTGAAGGCGATCGCCACCCCGACCCAGAGCAGGTCGGCTTCGCCGAGCCTGCCGAGCGCGTCGCCGAGGCCGACCAGCCGCGGGAAGAGAAAGTAGATCGCGACCAGCACGACGAGGACGAGCAGGGTGGTCTGAGCGACTCGCCGCCGCGTGAAGATCGGAAGCTCAGCGGGGCCGCCGCCGTTCACCGAACCCTCGGGAGACACCTAAGGGAAGCTACCCGTTGGCGAGGCGCTCCAACCTGCGCAGGCCGCGGTTGACCGCGTGGACGGCCGGTTCGGCGAGCGGCTCGCCACGCCGCACGGTGGCGACGAGGCCGGCGCCGGCCAGCAGGTCGGTGACGTAGTGCTCACCCAGGTAGACGAGCCCGAAGCCGAGCGCCGTGGCGTAGCCCCACCCGATCGCGCCCTCGACCCGGCCCGCTTCGGAGAGCGAGATCGCCGCCATCGTCGAGGTGGCGAAGTGCAGCGAGGGCATCGCCGCCCAGGGGTTGCCCCCGAGCGCGCCGTACATCGCCGGCCAGGCCGAGCGCCAGGTCTCTTCGCCGACGCCGACCATGATCCGCCGCACCTCTTCCCCGGTCAGGCCCTGTTCGGAGGCCCACCACGGCGGCGCCGTCGGCACGGCGAAGTAGCCGACGCAGCCGAGGTCGAAGACCGCCGCCATCTGACGGGCCGCCCGGGGGAAGCGCTCGGGGTGGCGGAGGAGGATCCAGATCAGCGCGACGTAGGGCTCGAGGAACCAGAGCCAGTGCACCCAGGTGAGAACGCGGTCGAGCGAGTCGACGCGACGGAAGCGAGCCAGGGCGCCCTGGAGGCGGGCGTTGGGCAGCCGGCCGAACCCGATCGCGCGGTCGATCGCGATCGGGTAGCGGGCGCGCAGGCGCCGGCGCAGGCGCTCCGGGTCGTCGTAGGGCAGCTCGTGGACCATCGTGAACGCCCACATCTGCATCGCGAAGAGGGCGACGTCGCGCTTGCGCGAGCGCGGGTAGAGAACCGCGAGCGCGAGAGGCCCGGCGGCGCAGCTCGCGATCGTCACCCCGGCGGGCGCTCGCAGGCGCCGTCGCAGCAGCGGCACGGCTACCGCGGCGGCGAGCGCGCCGGTGGCCCCGGCGCGCAGGGCCACGCGAAGCGCCGGAGATGGCCGGGATCGCCTGCGCATAGGGTCGGCGAGTATAGGAGGCCTCCTGCCGCCTCGGGCGAGACGACGGGCGCCGCGTCGCGGCGTCGCGCGTGATTAGAATGGCCGCGCTTTGAGTCCGGCCTCCCCTGGCACTGACCAGATCGAAACCCTGCTTTGGATCGGCTTCGTCGCCGCGACGATCGTCGTCGTCGCGATCAACGGCGCGCTGGTATACGCCCTGCGCCGTCGCAGCCCCCGCGGTGCCGGCGTTCGCGGGCCGGGGCCCGGGCGGCACACCCAGCTCAGGGTCGGCGCCCTGCTCACCGCCTTCGCCGCCGCGATCTTCGTCGTCAGCCTCGTCTACACCGGGAAGGCACGCGAGACTCCGGCCACCGGGTCGGCGGGCCTCGCCTCGGCCCGCTCGGCGCCGCTGCAGATCCAGGCGACCGGCCAGCAGTGGCTCTGGCGCTACGACTACCCGAACTCCGCCTACTCCTACTACAAGCTCGTCGTGCCGGTGGACACCACGGTCGAACTCGACCTCGTCTCCACCGACGTGATCCACACCTGGGACGTGCCGCAGCTGGCGGGCAAGCGCGACGCCGTCCCGGGCAAGACCAACCCCGTCGTCTTCCGCGCCGACGAGGAGGGCCTCTACGAGGGCCAGTCGGCGACCTTCTCCGGCCAGGCCTACGCGGCGATGCGAACCGCCGTCGAGGTCGTCTCGGCGGCGGAGTACGAAGACTTCCTCGAGACCCAGAAAGCCGACATCCAGGAGGCCCAGGACCGCGTCGTGGGCCTGATCGAAAAGGGAGAAACGCCATGAGCGCTCGCCCCGAGCTCGTCGCCGACGGCTTCCCCCGGCGCCGCCCGCGCTGGACGGAGATCGCTGCCAGCGCCGATCACAAGGACGTCGGCCGCACGATGATCGTCGCCGCGCTCGGCTTCCTCTTCATCGGCCTGGTGGAGCTCCTGCTGATGCGCCTGCAGCTGGCGATCCCCGAGAACACGTTCCTGACACCGGTCACCTTCAACCGGATGCTCTCGCTCTACGGCGCCACGGCGATCTTCCTCTTCGCGATCCCCCTGGCACTCGGCCTCTTCTACTACCTGGCGCCGCTGCAGGCGGGGGCGCGGGGCACGGCCCTTCCGCGCGTCGGGCAGATCGGGCTCTGGCTCTACATCGCCGGCGCGACGGTCCTCTACTCCGGCTTCCTCTTCACCCCCTCGGAGGCCGGCATCAACCCGCTGGCGCCGCTCTCCGAGCTGGCCTTCCTGCCCGACAACGGGGTCGACGCCTGGGCAGCCGCCAACGGGCTCATCACCCTCGGCTTCGTCCTGATCGCGATCAACCTGGTCGCGACGCTGCACAGGCTGCGCGCGCCGGGCATGGCCTGGCGCCGGCTGCCCGTCTTCACCTGGGCGGCCGCGATCTGCTCCTGGCTGCTCCTCGTGATCGGCCCCGTGATGCTGGGCGCGATCGCGATGCTGCTGATCGACCGCAACTTCGACGGCATCTTCTTCGCCGACGGCTCGGGAGGGGCGCCGCTGCTCTGGGAGCACCTGAGCTGGGTCTTCTTCACCGGCGCCTACATGCTGATCCTGATCGCGGCCCTGGGCGCGATCGCCGAGATCGTCCCGGTCTTCGCCCGCAGGCCCCTGCAAGGACGCCGCGTCGTGGTCGGGTCGCTGGTCGCGATCGCCGTGATCGGCACCCTGGCCTGGATGCAAAACATGCTCACCGCGCCGATCGGGATCGGCTGGATGTACTACGCGATGCTGATGTCGCTGGCGCTGATCGTCCCCTTCGGCCTCGTCATCTACAACCTGATCGCGACGATGATCGGCGGCGCCCTGCAGATGCGCGCCCCGCTGCTCTTCGCCCTCGGCGCGATCTCGGCGATCTCGATCGGCCTCGCCTCGGAGATCTCGCACTCGATGGTCGCGGTCGCCTGGCGCCTGCAGCACACCACCGATGCTACGGCGGCGACCCACTTCGCCCTCGTCGGCGGCGCCGTCTTCGGCGGCTTCGCAGCCCTGTACTACTGGTTCCCGAAGCTGACCGGGCGGACGATGGGCGAGACGATGGCGCGGATCTCGTTCTGGACCATGGCGCTCGGGACCCTGCTCGCCTTCGTACCCCTCTTCTTCGCGGGCGGCGAGCACGGCGAGGTCGTCGACGCCTACAAGTTCTTCAGCGGCACGGGGGTCAGCGCCCTCAACCTGATCGCCTCGATCGGGGCCCTGGTTCTGGCCACGGGGATCGTCCTGACCCTCGTCAATGCGATCCTCAGCCGCACCGGCGGCGCCCGCGCCGGCCATGACCAGTGGGGCGGCGACTCGCTCGAGTGGTTCGCGCTCTCGCCCCCGGAGCCGCACAACTTCGACGTGCTGCCAGACGTGCGCAGCGACAGGCCGATGCGCGACATCCGCGACGCGATCGCCCACCGCACGAGCCGGCCCGAGCCGGCGGCGCCTGAGAAGCAGCCGGTAGCCTGACGCAGATGAGCGCTACTGCGGCGACGGTATCGCGCCGGCCGGCGTCCCTGACGGTCCTGCGCGACTACCTGACGCTGACCAAGCCGAAGGTGCAGTCGCTGCTGCTGCTGACCACGGTCACGACGATGTACGTGGCGGGCGATCCCTCGCTCGGCCTCGTCTTCCTGGTCTGCCTCGGCGGCGCTCTCTCGGCCGGCGGCGCCGGTGCGATCAACCACGCGATCGACCGCGACATCGACCGGATCATGACCCGCACCGCGACCCGGCCGGTCGCGGCAGGGCGGATCTCGCCCCAAGCCGCCATCGCCTTCGGAGCCCTTCTCGGCTGCGCCTCCTTCGCCCTGCTGGCACTGGCGGTCAACCCGCTGGCGGCGGCGCTCTCGATCTCGGGCCTGTTCGGCTACGTCTTCGTCTACACGCTCTGGCTCAAGCGCAGCACACCGCAGAACATCGTGATCGGCGGCGCCGCCGGCGCGGTGCCGCCGCTGGTCGCCTGGGCGGCCGTCACGGGCGGGCTGAGCGGCACCGCCTTCTACCTCTTCGCGATCGTCTTCTTCTGGACCCCGCCCCACTTCTGGGCGCTCTCGCTGCTGATGAAGGACGAGTACGCGAAGGCCGGCATCCCGATGCTGCCGGTCGTGCGCGGCGAGGACGAGACCCGCCGCCAGATCCTCCTCTACACGGTGCTCCTCTATGCCGTGACCCAGCTGCCCTTCTGCGCCGGCGGCTTCGGCGTCGAGTACCTGGTCGCCTCGATGACGCTCGGGGGCGGGTTCATCTACTGCGCCGTTCGCCTGCTGCGCAGCGCCGACCGCCGCTGGGCGCTGCGCACCTACCTCTTCTCGCTCGCCTATCTCGCGCTGCTCTTCGTCGCGATGCCGCTCGACCGGCTCTTCTAGTAGAAATCGGGACGTGGACCGCGAGAGCGCAAGAGCGAGCATGTCTTTCGGCCTCCTCGCCGGCGGCATCGTCGCCGCCGTCTTCGCCCTCAGCTTCCTGGTGGCGGTCCTCTACGTCGCCTCATGACCCCCGAGCATCGGCACATCCCCGAGCCGGGAGAGCAGGTCCACCCGCCCAGCTCCTCGTGGGCGCCGGCGGTCTTCGCCTTCGCCCTGGCCCTGACGGTCTGCGGCATCTTCGCCGAGGGCTTCATGGTCCGCGGCTGGGTCTACTCGATCATCGGCGGCGTGGTTGCCCTCTTCGCCCTCCGCAGCATGGTCCGCGGCTCGATCCGCGACTACTACAAGCTCCCACGCAAGCAGCAGGTGCGCGGAGCTGTGCTGCCGGTCGAAACCATCAGCCCTCCGAAGGGGTAGCGGTTGTTGTTTTGGGGGGACGCCGGTGCCTCTCCCCAAAACGCTCGGCAGGAGCCTCGCTGGAGTGTTTTGGGGAG
>DASUIY010000131.1:0-4862 GCA_036279555.1 Solirubrobacterales bacterium
GGCCCCGCCCGTCCCCACCCGTCCCGTTAACCAGCGAATTACAATCACCAGATGTCTCGCGCCTTTGCCGCGCTAACCGCCAAGCTGCCCCAGGGATGGGGCGACCTGGGCCGCCAGATAGGGCTCCTGCTCCTCGTCGACCTCGTCTACGAGACGGCGCGCGGGATCGCCGAGGGCCAGCACGGCCCCGCCTTCGCCCACGGCCAGGCGATCATCGACCTCGAGCGCGGCACCCACACCTTCTTCGAGCCGGCCATGCAGGAGTTCTTCCTCCAGGCCAACTGGCTGATCGACTTCGCCAACCAGGTCTACATGAACAGCCAGTTCGCGGTCGTGCTCGGCTTCTTCTTCTGGGTCTACTTCTTCCGCAACGACGCCTACTACTTCATCCGCAACATGTTCATCGTCTCGATGGGGCTGGCCGTGGTCGGCTACACGCTCTACCCGACAGCGCCGCCCCGCCTCTACCCCCAGTACGGCTTCGTCGACACGATCAACAGCTTCTCCAGCGTCAACCACGACTCCGCCCTGGTCAAGCTCTTCATCAACCCCTATGCGGCGGTGCCCAGCATGCATTGTGCCTTCGCGGCGATGATCGGCCTGAGCGGGGCGAGGCTGGCGCGGCACAGGGTTACGCGTGCCTTCTGGATCGCCTGGCCGCTGCTGGTCGCCTGGGTCGTCGTCGTCACCGGCAACCACTACTGGGTCGACATCGCGCTGGGCTGGATGGTCGCCGCCGCCTCGGCCCTGGTCGCCCACCGCCTGCTTGCCCGCGCTCGCCCGCACGCCTGGGCCTGGCCCGGCTCGGCGAGCCCCCGCGAGGCGGAGGCCTAGCTTCCGGCGCCCCGCCCGGTAGCCTCACCCGGAATGGAACCGTCGGCGCCCCCGAGGGCGCCTGGCAGCCGCCGCAACGGCCGCCAGGCCCGCAACGGCCAGGAGCTTCGCGCCTACGCTCGCGAGCGCCTGATCGAGTCGCGGCTGACCCCGAACGCGATCTCGATCGCCGGCCTCGTCGGCAACCTGGTCGCCGCGGCGCTCGTCACCCAGCGCTTCTTCTTCCTTGCGGGCGTCGCTTTCGTGATCGGTTCGGTGATGGACACGCTGGACGGCCGCTACTCGCGGATGTCGGGCAAGGGCACGCTGTTCGGCGCCTTCCTCGACTCGACCCTGGACCGGATCGAGGAGGGGGTCGTGCTGGCTGCCGTCGCCGGCTACTTCGCCGCCACCGGGCAGGACTTCGCCGCTGCGATGTGCGTGGTCGCGGTGCTCGGCTCGCTGATGGTCTCCTACACGCGTGCACGCGCCGAGGCGCTCGGGGTCGAGTGCAAGGTGGGATTGGCCACGCGACCCGTTCGGGTAGTCATACTCTCCATCGGCTTGGTCTTCGCCAAGGGCGCCGGGATCGGCGACTTCGAGCTTCTGGCCCCGGCGGTCTACCTGATCGCGGTGCTGACCATAGTCACGACGATCCAGCGCGTATGGCACGTCAAAAACCAGCTTTCAAACGAGGCCGCTGCGCCCACAGACCTGTAACCAGTTCCGGCGCCGGGTGTGCTTTGCCACCAAGCCCGATCGAGGAAGGACTTCGAATTTCATGAGCGATAGCAACGGAGCAAACGGCAGCGGCAACGGCGTCGCCCGCACGGACGAGAAGGTCCGCGTCGCGATCGTCGGCGTCGGCAACTGCGCCAACTCCTTCATCCAGGGCGTCCAGCACTACAAGGACGCCGATCCCAGCGACGAAGTACCGGGTCTGATGCACGTCGACCTGGGCGGCTACCACGTCCGCGACGTCGAGTTCGTCGCCGCCTTCGACATCGATTCCGAGAAGGTCGGCAAGGATCTCTCCGAGGCGATCTGGTCGGGGCAGAACGACACGATCAAGTTCGCCGAGGTGCCCAGCCTCGGCGTCAAGGTCGAGCGGGGGATGACCCTCGACGGCCTCGGCAAGTACCTCAAGCAGAAGATCGTCAAGGCTCCGGGCGAAACCGCCGATGTCGTCGGCATCCTCAAGGAGACCAAGGCCGACGTTCTGGTCTGCTACCTGCCGGTCGGCTCCGAGGACGCGACCAAGTGGTACGTCGAGCAGGCGCTCAAGGCCGGCGTCGGCTTCGTCAACTGCCTGCCGGTCTTCATCGCCCGCGAGGACTACTGGGACAAGCGCTTCCAGGAGGCCGGGCTGCCGATCATCGGCGACGACATCAAGTCCCAGGTCGGAGCGACGATCGTCCACCGCCAGCTCGCCCGCCTCTTCCACGACCGCGGCGTGCGGCTGGAGCGGACCAGCCAGCTCAACGTCGGCGGCAACATGGACTTCTTCAACATGCTCGAGCGCGAGCGCCTCGACTCGAAGAAGATCTCCAAGACCAACGCGGTCACCTCGATCATGGGCCACGACCTGCCCGACGAGGATGTCCACGTCGGCCCCTCCGACTACGTCGCCTGGCTCACCGACCGCAAGTGGGCGCACATCCGCCTCGAGGGCAAAGCCTTCGGCGACGTGCCGCTCAACGTCGAGCTGAAGCTCGAGGTCTGGGACTCGCCGAACTCCGCCGGAGTCGTGATCGACGCGGTGCGGCTGATCAAGCTGGCGCTCAACAACGGCATCGCCGGCCAGCTCGACGGTCCCTCCAGCTACCTGATGAAGTCGCCGCACTCCCAGCGCCCCGATGACGAAGCGCGCGAGCGCACCGAGGAGTTCATCGCGGCAAACGCGCGCGGTGCGGGCGCCGCCAAGGTTGAGAAGCCGGCTTCTGAGGTCGAGGCGTGAAGGGACGCCGGGGGTAGGTTCCCGGGCCGGCCTTCGGCCGGGAGTTCCCGGGAACCTACCCCCGGCGTCCCTGTCAGTCCCATCCCTCCGGGATAAAGGGTCCTTATGCTGCGCTCCGTGTCGGGCGAGCTTTCGATAGTCCAGGTCACGCCCTACCGGCGGGGCACCGAGAACCCGGTCAACCAGTTCGTCGAGCGGGTCTCGGAGGAGCTGAGGGGTCGCGGTCACCGGGTCCAGATCGCCGGCGTCGGCGACCAGGTCAAAAAGCTCCTGCGGGGCACGCCGTCGGACGTCGTCCACGTCCACGAGCCCTTTGCCCCCCGGGTCTCCTCCTCGGCGCTGAGGCACTCCTCCGCGCTCAACGTTGCCACCTTCCACGCCCCGCAGGAGCGGGTGCTCTCGACCCAGGTCGCGCGACCGCTGGTCGAGATCTTCTTCGGCCGCCTCGACGCGCGCACCGTGACCACGCCCGAGACAGGCCGGCTGCTGGAGGGCTACTTCCCCGCCTCCTACGAGCTGCTGGAGCCGGGCGGGCCCGATCGCGACTGGTCGCGCGTCGCCGCCGAGCTGGAGGCGATCTACCTCCGCCTGGCGGCTCGTCGCCATGACTCCGCCGGGGACCCCGAGGTGCGCCGCCGCATCGCCAAGCGCCCGCTGATCGAGGTCGACCTGCACATGCACACCGACCACTCGCCCGACTGCGCGACGCCGGTCGAGGTGCTGCTGGAGACCGCCCGCGACCGCGGCCTCGGTGCGATCGCGATCACCGACCACAACGAGGTCTCCGGCGCCCTGGAGGCGCGCAGGATCGCCGAGGGCATGGACGACCTGAAGGTGATCGTCGCCGAGGAGGTGAAGACCGCCGAGCAGGGTGAGGTGATCGGCCTCTTCCTCGAGGAGAAGATCCCGCGCGGGATGACGATGGCGAAGACGATCGCCGCGATCCGCGAGCAAGGCGGGCTCGTCTACGTCCCCCACCCCTTCGACCGCTTCCACTCGGTGCCCGACTACGAGCACCTGCTCGACATCGTCGAGGAGATCGACATCCTCGAGGTCTTCAACCCGCGGGTGGCGCTGACCGCCTTCAACGAGGAGGCCGAGCGCTTCGCCCGCAAGTACCGGATCGTCCCCGGCGCCGGCTCCGACAGCCACGTCGCCCAGGGGCTGGGCAGCGTGCGGGTGCGGATCCACGACTTCGACGGGCCGGCGGAGTTCCTCGAGGCGATGCGGGACGCCGACATCACCCGCAAGCACAAGAACCTCGTCTACGTGCAGGCGCTGAAGCTCCTGCAGACCACGGGGCGGCCGAAGGCGCCCAAACGCAGCGTTCCCGACGCCAAGCCGGTGCGGGGCGGGCAGCCGCGGAAGAGGCGGCCGGCGAAGCCCACCGGCAAGAGCTGATGCAGGCGGGCCGCGCGAGAGGAGCCGAGCGCGGTTCGTCAAAGAAGGCGCCGAGCATGCCGGCGACCGACGACGAGATCAAGGAGAAGTACCTCGAGCGCGCGATCCGCGAGCTCAACCACCTGACCCACGAGCTTCAGGCCTGCCCCCACTGCCCGCGCGGCAAGCTGATGCCGGTGCTCGGCTCCGGCCACCCGCAGGCAGACGTCTTCATGCTCAAGCAGGCGCCGGCCGCGGCGGAGATCGAAGAGGGCGTCGCCTTCTACGGCCGGGCCGGCAACGCGCTGATGAAGAGCTTCAAGCGGCTCGGCATCGACCCCCTCGTCGTCTACGGGACCCTCTGCGTCAAGTGCCCGATAGCTGAGCCCGACCTCGCCGCCCCCGAGTGCATGCGCCGCGTGGTCGAGGAGATCGCGATCGTGCAGCCGAAGATCGTCGTCGTCATGGGTGAGCCTGCCCTGCGCGTGCTCAACGACCTCGACGTCCCTCTCTCCCGCCCGATCGAGCCCCGCGAGGGCGAGATCCAGGCCTTCACCCCCACCGTCGACGCCCTCTACACCCCCGACATCGACGACTCGCTGGATGAAGAGAACGCCAAGCAGCGCTTCTGGCGGGCCTTCAAGGCGCTCGGGGAGTGGTACGAGGATTTGCCGCCGTATTGAGCTGGGGCGGAAGAGGGACGGGACACCCT
>DASUIY010000132.1:0-2139 GCA_036279555.1 Solirubrobacterales bacterium
ACGAGATCGGCGATGTCGGTGCTGACCAGGGTCCAGCCGTTTCTGCGAGCGGCGGCGACATAGGCGGCGTCGTAAGCGGTGAGGCCGTGCTCGGAGGCGATCTCGAGCGCGGAGCCGGCCAACTCTGCGTCTGCCGATACAACGCGAGCGCGGCAGCATGCGAGCAGCAGGCGGATCACTTTGGTGGCCTCGTGAGCGTTGCCTCGCTTCACCCCTATCGCGTTGGCAATCTCGTGCAAGGTGAGGTCCAACGCCGCCAGCGACGTAGCCCGGTCGCGGATCAGGGCGACGGCATCGTTGTGATGCGGATCCTCCGGATCGACAAGCAGTACCCAGACGCTGGCGTCGAGCAGGAGCACGTCAGTGCGATTCTCGGTCTTCGCGGATGAGCTGCGCGGCGCTGACACCACCGAGATCTACTGGGCCAATCTCGTTCAGCAACCTGTCCACCTCATTGCGCATATGGCTGTCGGCGGACTCCAGCTCGCTTTCGACCAGGCGTCGCAGGTAGCCGCTGCGAGTCTCGCGGTTGGATCTGGCCTGGGCGTCGAGCCGCTCGAGCAGGTCATCGGGAATCGAGATCATCACCTTTGCCACCGGACGAGTATATACGGTATTGCTGAGAGCTGTTGTCGTCATGCCTTCGACGATCCCAGGCCGTGGCTCACGCATGGGTGACGTATGTGTCGGAAGTGGAAATTCGAACGCGCGGCACTCAGCCGGCGCCCGGAATCTCGACCCGCTCCACCGCGCCAAGGGGCATCTGCAGGAAGCGGGTGCCGAGGTCGCAGAAGGAGTCGACGTCGCCGGTGCAGAGAAAGTCGTACGTGCCTTCGTGGTCGCGTGAGCGTGCGATGCCGCGCCGCTCCAGGGCGCGCTGGACAGCGGCTGCGACCGCGTGTCCGCCGCTGACCAGGCGCACGTCTCGGCCGAGGATGCGCTGGAGCATCGGGGCGACGAGCGGGTAGTGCGTGCAGCCGAGGATCAGGGTGTCGACCTCGGCCCGCTTCAGCGGCGCGCAGTAGGCGCGTGCCATCTCGAGCACGCCCTGATCGAACGGAGAGCCGTCCTGGATGAACGGAGCGAGGTCGGGGGCCTCGACCTCGGTCACCTCGAGCGCCCGGCGCTGGCCTTCGAGCGCACGGCGGTAGGCACCGCTCGTGACCGTGTTCGGCGTCGCCAGCACCCCCACCCGGCCGCTGTCGGTGATCGCAGCGGCGATCTCAGCCTGGGGCTCGACCACGGGCACCACCTCGACCCCGTGGGCGGCGGCGACCTCCCGCGCGACGTCGTCGCCGATCGAGGTCGCCGTGTTGCAGGCGATCACCAGCAGCTTGGCGCGGCCGCCGAGCAGCCGTTCGGCGATCGACGCGATGCGCGCCCTCAGCTCAGCCGGGTCCTTGGTCCCGTAAGGGAACCAGGCCGTGTCGCCGAGGTAGACGTAGTCCTCTTCCGGCAGCGAGACGAGGCACTCGTGCAGGACGGTCAGCCCGCCCACGCCCGAGTCGAACATCGCGATCGGGAGCGAGGCATCGAGCGCGTTCCCGGTGGCTGGCAGATCCGTCAGGGGACGTCTACAGGAAGGGCTTGTAGGTCATGAAGAAGATCGTCACGATCACGATCAAGCCGGCAAGTCCCCCCACTTTGCCGAGCCGTTCGCTCACCGCGTTGAACTCGTCGCTGAGCGTGTCGCCGGCCTTCAGGTCGCGTTCGGCCAGCTCCCTCGCCTTGCGCGTCTGCGGTCGAAAGAAGGCCCCCTGAAGGGCGAAGAGCCCGATGATCGCCAGGTACCCGACGCTGAGGAACGCCTCGCTGGCGTCCCAGTCGCCGTCGGCCTGCAGGTAGATCCCCGCCACCAGCAGGACGATCATCCCGGGAGAGACGAGGTAGCGATCCACCTTCTGCACCCCGGCGATGATCGCGGGGGTGGCGCGGGGGAACTGCGGCGCGACCGAGAAGAAGAACCCGTACCCGAACGTCGGCCCGAACGCCAGCACGACCGCGAGGATGTGCAGGAACAACGCGATCTTGTACCCCGGGTCGACGATCGTCGCCAGCATCGGCGCGAACCATATTCGACGCCACGGCAGAAACGCGAAACCGTCTCAGCCCACGTATATCGGGGGCTTAGACGGTTTC
>DASUIY010000133.1:0-10210 GCA_036279555.1 Solirubrobacterales bacterium
GGACATCTTTCCTCATGCCGTCGGGCCATGCGAGGTTCCCCTCTTGTCGTTGCTCGAGTTGTCGCTTGGCGCAGAGGCGATTGACACCCGATTCCGGCCGGGACGCTGGTCAGCGCCGTGTTCAGCATCACTCAGCGCCGCGCGGACCTCTGGGAGGATCCCTTGGCCTTCAAGCCCGAGCGCTTCCTCGAAGGCAAGCCGATGCTGCGGCGCCTCCGTTTCGAGCCCGCCGATGGTCCCGAGGCGAAGATCAAGCGGGTGGGGGCAACCCTGGCGCCTTCGGATGGAGGAAAATACTGCCGACATGTCCTTCCAAGCCGACGGCGCAGCAATCCCAGACCGCTACGACGTGCGCAAGGCCCATCCGGCGCGAGCCCCGGATCTGGCCGGAACCCTCGCCAGGGCGTTCTTCGACGACCCGCTCTTCACCTGGCTTCTGCCGGATGCCTCCCGCAGGCTGGCGATCGCCAGGCGCGGCTTCGACCTCTACCTGAAGGAGGTATGGCTTCGCCACGAGGAGACCTACACGGTTGGCGACTCAGCCGGGGTTTGCGTCTGGGAGCCGCCCGGAACCTGGAAGCTGGCGGTGCGTGAGCAGATCGCCCTGCTGCCGGCGATGCTGCGCATCTTCGGCCGCAACCTGCCGCGACTGCTGGGGACGCTCAACGCGGTCGAAAAAGACCATCCCGCGGAGCCGCACCATTACCTGGCCTTCGTCGGCGTCGACCCCGAGAGCCAGGGGCGCGGCATGGGCTCGATCCTGATGCACCCCGTCCTACAGCACTGCGATGCCGAGGGCCTTCCGGCTTACCTCGAGGCGAGCGCCCCGCGGAACAGGGCGCTGTATGAACGCCACGGCTTTGAAGTAACTGAGGAGATCCGGCCCGGAAGGGGCGGACCGCCAATGTGGCGAATGTGGAGGGACCCACGCTGACGTCCAATCCGGAGGCGTCATCGAGAGCCACAGGCTCAGCGAGAGAGAGAGAATTCACCCCGCGAGCGTGTCGAGAATCTCCGTGACGTGGTCCTCGATCAGGAAGTGGCCGGCGCTCTCTATCCAGACAGGCTGGGTGGCCTGAAGAGTCTCGATCCAGTACTCGGCGTGCGTCGGGGGTGAAATCATGTCTCTCGTGCCGTGAACCAGGTGGACGAGAAGGTCGATCTCACTCGGGTCAAAGCCCCATGGGCCGAGCAGCGCCTGCATGTCTTCGGTCACGCCCCGCCCGCCGGTTCGCGTCGCCTCGACATAGGCGGACATAAGGCGCTCTCTCACATCCGGGCGATCTATCACCGCTCGGTCCGTCTGCGGGATTCCGGAGAACAAGATCTTCCGCGCGGCGCCGGGGCTGCGGCGGGCAAGGCGGGAAAGCGCCGAGTAGGCGAGTGTCATCGCCGACGGGGCCCGTGCGGCGAGCTTCCAGGCGGCCGCGGTGGACATCTGCTCGACGAAGCCGGACAGGTCGAGCCTGCCGACTCCGCTGACGAGCGCCACCGCGTCGATCCGCGGTTGCAGCCCATGGGCGCACGCGAGCGCGTAGGCCCCGCCGGCGGACCAGCCGCTCACGGCGAAGCGATCGAGGTCGAGCTCGTCTGCCAGCTCCGCGACGTCTACGGCCCAGTCCGCTACCGAGCGCCCCGGCTTCGGATCGGACCCGCCGATTCCGGGGCGGTCGACCACGATCAGCCGGACCCCGTGCTCCCGGCAGGCTGATCCCCCGCCCCAGCTGAACCGGCCGTCGGGGACGCCATGGAAGTGCAGGAGGGGCCGCCCCTCGACGGGACCCCATTCCGCATAGGCGAGCGCTCGTCCGTCGCAGAGGCGAGTCGCCCCGGCTCGGGCATCGGCGATCATGGGCGGCAAGCTACTTGCTTGCGCTCAGTCCGGAAACCGGGGTTCGAATCCCGTAGCGGTATGGCTCTGGCAAGCCAATCTCATCTGCGAGCGGCCGGCATTGTGCACGCCTCAGCTCAGCCATGCGGAGAACTCCTCAAGCGCACCAGGGACGACGTAGTAGTAGGCCCACAGGCCCTGCCGCTCCGAGCCGACGATGCCGGCTTCGCGCAAGACCTTGAGGTGATGGGAGACGGTCGGCTGGGAGAGGTCGAACAGCGGCACCAGCTCGCAGACGCAGACCTTGCCCGCGTGCTTTCGCAGCACGTCCACGAGCTGTAGGCGGATCGGGTCACCGAGTGCCTTGGCGACCGCACCCATGCGCTCGGCCTGCTCGCGCTCCACGTCCGGGTAGACGACCGGCTCGCAGCAGGGCTCGCCGGCCGGGCGCTTGGTCTTCGGGGCGAGCTTCATATCGACTGTCATCTATTTATATATATCTATTGAACTTATGTCTGTCAATACGTAGGATCGCCGCCGCATGGACCCCGCCCCGCTGCCCCGGCGCCTGTTCGCCGAGTTCCTCGGCTCCGCGTTCCTCGCCGCCACGGTGGTCGGCTCGGGGATCGCTGCTTCTCAGCTCTCACCCGGGGACACCGGCCTCCAGCTCCTGGAGAACGCGGCGGCCACGGCGGCGGGCCTGTTCACCTTCATCCTCATGTTCGGCCCGGTCTCCGGCGCCCACTTCAACCCCGTCGTCTCGCTGGTCGACGCCGCCTTCGGCGGGCTGCCCTGGCGCCATGCCTTCGCCTACATCCCGGCCCAGGTCGCCGGCTGCATCACCGGGGCAATCGCCGCCAATCTGATGTTCGACCTCTCCGCGGTGAGCATCGCGACCACTCACCGCGCCTCGACCTCGCACCTGTTCGCCGAGGTGATCGCCACCCTCGGGCTGCTGCTGGTGATCTTCGCCCTGGCGCGGAGCGGGCGCGGCAACCTGGCGCCGGCCGCGGTCGGCGCCTACATCGGCTCGGCCTACTTCTTCACCAGCTCGACCAGCTTCGCCAACCCGGCGATCGACGTCGGGCGCATGTTCTCCGACACCTTCGCCGGCATCGCCCCGGCCTCAGTCCCCGCCTTCGTCGTCGTGCAGCTCATCGGCGGGATGGTGGCGATCGCGGTGATCCGCGCGCTCTACCCCGACCTCACTCCGGACGAGGCGGCGGAGGTCATGCTGCCGCATGCCGAGATGGGGAAGAGCGTCCACGGAGAGCCCCGCGTAGCGAGACCCTCCGTGGTGCCCAAGAGGCTGTGTTGATCAGCCCTCGATCGTGTACACGTCGCCGAACTTCTGGACGTGCAGGGCTATCAGCTGGCCCGGCTCGACCTCGGCCGGATCTGCCGAGGCTTTGTGAACCTGGGCGTCGAGCAGGAACCAGCCCCTGCCCAGGGCGTCGCGGGCGTCGATGATGCCGCTCGACTCCTCGTCCTGCGTGAGGAAGCCCGAGCCACCGGTGCGGAAGACGGCGGGGTCGAACTCCGCCACCACGCCGCGGTCGCCGGTGTCGACGTCGTAGGCGATCACGCGGGCGAGCTGCGCGTTGTTGCCCGGGTCCTCCTGGATCAGCAGGTTGCCCTTGCTGTCGATGCCGACGTTGTCGGGCTTGTTCAGGAAGGGCGCCTCGGAGCCGTCGAGCAGGAGCTCGATCGTTCCGCCCAGCTCAGGGCGATCGACGTCGACGAAGCGGATTCGCCAGAGGCCACCGCCGTCCCGCGTCACCGAGGGCTCTGACGGCACGACGCCGGGCGATCCCTCGGTCGTGACGAAATAGAAATCGTTCGGGCGCCGCGGGTCGAAGGCGCCGTCCTCGATTCGGTTCAGGGTCAGGCCCTTGGCGGCCGCATCGGCGTTCTGCCGTGCGCCCGAGCTGTCCCAGTCGACGACCTCGTCGGAGCCGAGCGTGAACTCGACCGGCACTCCCTTTCCGTATTTCGTGCGGAAGCCGGGGTCCGTCGAGACAGACTCGTCGGCCAGGTCGAGCACGTAGTTGGTCCCGTTGGTCAACCCGGCCCGGTCGAAGGGGTTGCCGGCCTTGCCCTTCGCGCCGACGTAGACCCTGATCTGGCCGCTGCCGGCGTCCTCCATTCCCATGACGACGGTCTTGTCGCCGTGGTTGAAGGCAGCCAGCGCGTTCTCCCAGGAGAAGAGACCGAGCCGCGGCAGCTGCTGAGCCTGGCCGTCGGTGGTGATGCCGAAGAGCCGGCCCTCGTCGCCGTTCTCCTCGCCGCCGAAGTAGATCTGGCCCGTGTAGCCGTTCTTGCTCGACTCGCTGTAGAGCTGCTTCCACTCGGCGATGCTGCTCGAGCAGAAGCGCCAGAGCTCGGCGGGCTGGACGAGAAAGGTGTCGCTCGGGTCGCGTGGGTTGACGCCGGCCGGAGACGGCGTGGCGCCGTAGGACTGAGTGACGTAGTTCCAGTAGGCGATACCGGGATCGATCAGGTCGGCGCCCCTCTCGACCTCGAAGCTCTCGGAGTCGATCTCCAGCTCGGAGGCGAAGGCGCCCGTTTTGCCGTGACGCCGCGGAACTCCCTGGTTGCCGCGGAGCTCGTGGTTCATCAGCAGCGTGAAGTCGCGACTGCCTGGGTTCGAGCGGACGAGCCCCAGCCCGTCGGGGATGCCGACCATCTCGTAGCCATTCGATGCAGCGCCCTCGCCAACCGTCAGCAGGGACTTGACGTGGACGCCATCGCCCACGGGGAGCAGGTACGGGTCGGTTTTCGTGTTCGGGCCGGTTCCGGTTCCGCCGGGGGCGGCGATCGCAAGGGATGCCGTCGCGAGCGTGATCAGCCCCGCCAGGGCGAACGCCCGAAGTCGTCGGGTGGTCAAGAGAATCTCCTTTCAGGAGGTGGATTTCCGCTCGATGGCCTCGGCCACGAGCTACACCCCGACGTTCTAGGCAGCGCTTGGGAGGCCGACGTTTCGCGACGGTGAACTTCAGGTGAAGTCGCGTTTACAGGGCACCAGAGCGGCGCCCCTGGTCGTTGGAGACCTAGCTCTTATCCAAATCTTCTCCGGTTCGACACAGGGGGTTCACCACCCCTTGCGCAGCAGGCGCGAGTCTCAGGAACTGTGCGCGATCACGTCCCGCCACGCGTGCCGTTGCCCCCATCGCTCGGGGTGATTGCCTGCGCATTGCTGGTTGTCCTCCCGGCCACGGCAGGCGCGGTCGTCTCGGACGTGCGCCCTATCGATGGGCCAAGCGCGGATGTGGTCGACGTCGCCGATGCAGCGATGTCGGAGGACGGCAGCGGAGGCGTCGTTTACCTCAAGAGGGTTGACGGCCGCACGCACGTCTTCGCCACTCAGTTCAACGGTGGAGCCTGGCGCCCACCGCAGCGCGTCGACGTGGGCCAGGCGTTCGACTCGAGCTGGGCTCAGATCGGTGCTGGCGATGGAGGCCGCCTCGTCGTCACCTGGGTGCAGGAGTTCGGGGCCGAAAGCGATCGGATGTACTCGGCGACGCTCGATCCGGGTGCGACCGGGTTCCAACCACCTGTGCCGGTCGATCTGAACGTCGGCGAGGCGACCTCGACCTTTCCGGACCTGGCGATGAATCGAGGTGGGCAGGCCTATCTCGTCTACCGCATCGTCACCGATACCAGCCCGTCGAACCCCCAGGGCTACATAGGAGCCGACGTGCGGGTCGCCCGCTACAGCAGCCGCCTGTGGTCGGTGCTCGGCACTCCGGTCGACCGCAACATCGCGACGCCGGTTCGGGCGCCGAACGAGCAGAACGCTCCCGAGATCGGCATCGACGTCCAGGGCCAAGCCGTCGTCGTATGGCAAGAGCCTGACGATGAGTTCGTTGACAGGGTTTGGGCCAGGCGGGTCTTCGGGTCCAGCGTCGGCATCCCGCTCCAGGTCAGCCCGTCCTCCTGGGAAAACGCGCCGCTGCGCGGCCCAGCGGATGCCTTCTCGCTCGACGTCGCGGGCTTCGGTCAGGCGGCGGTCGCTTTTCGTCAGCAGCCGGGACAGGCGAGCAAGCTCGACGCGCCGCGCGTCCTGGTCAACGAGATCCCCGACGTCTTCTCAGAACACGCCGGTGCCTTTCTCGGGGCACAGCTCGTCGACGGCGGCGCCAACGGTGATCTCGGTCCTCCGAGCGTCGCCGTCGACCCCCGCGGCCTCTTCATCACAGGGTTTGGTTCGGGTGCCACCACCTTGCTCGGCTCCGGCGACGACGCCTCGGTCAAGCCAGTCGCTCGCCTCGATACCGGGGCAAGTTCCATTGCCGGCGATCCCCTGGTCGATCTTGCTGAGACGGATGCCGCCGTTGCCGTCTGGCGGGAGCTGCGCGGCAATGCCGGTCTTGTCGGTGTCCAGGAGCGGCGGGCCGATCGGGTGGTCGAGCCGACGGAGCTGAGCGCCCCTCGAGGTGGGGCTGTCGGTCGCCTGACTATGGGGGGCTCGGGCCTCGGGGACGCGATCGTCGCCTGGCAACAGGGCACCGGCCCCAACGCGCAGGTCGCTGCCACCGTTGTGGATGCGCCCCCCGATCCGTTCCTCGTGCTGCTGCCGAGCGGCTGGAAGCGCAAACGCAAAATCCTGATCGCCTGGGACAAAACCCTGAACGCGATCGGAGGAGTCCGCTACTCGGTCAGCGTTGACGACGAGCCTGTGATCGAGAACCTCCGCCGCTTGCACGCTCGCCTCACGCCCGACCACATTGAAGATGGGCGGCACCGGATTCAGATCTTCGCGACCGACAACGCGGGCCAGGAGACCGGCAGCCGGGTCGGCCGTCTTTTGGTCGACCGTACGCCTCCCGCCATCAAGCTCAAACGGCGTGGGCGCAAGCTGACTGTCGTCGTCTCTGACACGCGCGGCGCGTCCGGTCTTCGCCGTGGCTCGGTCAAGGTCAACTTCGGCGATCGGCGCCGGGCGGGTGCCTCTGCCGCGGCGGGCAAGAAGAAAGGCAAGGCTGGATCGGCAAGCCTGAAGATCCACCACGCCTATGACGGCGCCGGTCGCTTCCAGCTACGGGTGCGCGCTCGCGATCGCGCCGGCAACGCGACGCTTGTGAAGCGGAGGGTGAGGATCGGGTGAGGCAGCGCCTTGCATCTCGACTGACCTGCCTGGCTGTTCTGGTCATGGTCCTCGTCCTGCCGGCGGGTGCAATGGGCTCTTACGGCAACGGCGCGAGCGGTGAAGACGGAGCGGAGATCGTCTCCGCGGACTTCGTCCGCCTCGAGCAGGGAGACGACACGACCGTGTTCGCGGCAATCTCAGCTGACGGCCGCTACGTCGCGATCCAAACCCGCGCCCGCAACTTCTTCGCCGACGACGACCCCGACCCGGTTGGGCAGTACCGGGCTGGCGGGGTGTTCCGCTTCGACCTCGAAACCCAGGCCCTGGAGAAGGTTGCCGACGGCGATCTCTTCGACGAAGACGACAACACCTTCCTGCGCCGCGGCGCCTCCAACCCCTCGATCAGCGCCGATGGCCGCTACATCGCCTTCGCCACCGCCGAGTCCCTGATCGCGGCGGACACCAACGACAACGTCGACATCTACGTCAGGGACATGACGATCCCGATCGGCGGTGCAGGAGCATTCGATCTCGTCTCTGCCCGGGATGGGGGGGATGTGCCGGCGAGCTACGGTTCACCGCCGTTCCCGATCCCCGGCAGCAATCCCGGTACCGACATCACGGCCGGATCGTCGATCAGCGCCGACGGGCAGAAGGTCGCCTTCCGAACCGACGTCGCCACCGACCTTCCCGCCAGCGGTGGGGTTGACGTCCCCGGAGGGCAAGTCTTCGTTCGCGATCGCGCGGCCAACACGACGACCCTGGTCACCGAGAAACGGGATCCTGGCAGCGGGGCGATGACCGACCAACCGGCCGGCGGTGCCGCCGGGGTGGCGATCAGCCTCGACGGCAGCACTGTCGCTTGGACCGGAGGCAACGCCGGGGACCAGACGCGCTTCCTCGGTGGCGAGAATCCAGTCGCGGACGTTCTCTACTTCCTCTGGCGGCGCGTCGCCGACGGCCCGAGCGCCCCTACTCGTCGCATCACCGGCATCGCCGATCCCGACGATCCCGCCTGTCCACCTGGCTCTAACACCTTCTTCTCCCAGACCGGGACCGGCCCATGCTTTGGGCCGCTGACCAGCCAGGAGGCAACCCGTGCCGACATCTCCGCCCAGGTCCCGGCGCTGAGCGCGGACGGCTACAAGGTCGCGTTCCTCACCGGCGAGGGACCGCGGCCAAACGCCGCCACCGGCCCGGGCCTCGACCTCTTCGTGACCGACATGACTCCTGGTCTCACACGCAAGCAGTCAACGCTCGAGCTGACCCGGGAGACGGTCGGCAACCAGACCGACACCGGGCCGCCACTCAGCAGCGTCGCGATGTCGGCGAACGGTCGTTACCTCGCGGTTACGACCGTTCGCACGCGCTTCGCCCTGTCGACGCTGCAGCTCCTCGGCGAACCGCGCCCGATTCCCGGCCCGCGTGAGCTCTACGTGGTCGACCTTCAGGAAATGACGCTGGAGCGAGTCACCCACTCATACACGGGCGGCGATATCGACGCATCCGTTCTCGATGGCCCAACGCTCTCCGCTGACGGGGGTCGAGTCGCTTTCGCCTCCTTTGCCGGCAACCTCTTCTCCGGCGACGCCAACCAGCGTGCCGATGCCTTCGTTGCGGAGCGCCGACCTGACGAAGGTGAAGAACTGCCGCCTGAACCCCCGGGCGCAGGCGGCCCGGCGGGGTCGATCGAAGTCGATCGCGACGGCCCTCGCATAGCGGCCCGCGCGAAGCCGAAGCCTGGCGGGGCGATCCTCCTTACCGTCTCGGTTCCCGCTGCCGGCGGCATCAAGGCGGCGACCAAAGCCCAGCTGGGGGAGCCGCGCAAGCTCCGCACGCTCGCCGCGGCCAGCGGGCGAGCGGGGGGGATTGTGCGCAGTGAGGTTCGCCTCCTCCTACAGCCCGTTTCTCGCTACCGAGCTGAGATTCGCGAGCGCGAGTCAATTCCCGGTCGCGTCTCCGTCACCTACGTCGCCTCACGGGGTGGGCGCCGGGCAAGCACCTCAGTCCAGGTCACGCTCAAACAATCCCCCTCTTCAAAACCGCACCAAGGCAACAAGCGAAAGTGAATGGTGAGGAGTCAAAAGTTAACCGCTTGTGACCGAGTGGAGACGATTCAGTTTCGCCGTTTTACACAACCTGTAAATCCCACGTAGAAATCCTGTGAATCCCCTTGACAGAGCCATTTTTCACAACAAGCCTGCGGCCTCAACGGTTAAATCCATGAAAGGAATAACTCTCATGAGCCGCACCCTAAGTGCCCCCCGATGGGGCGTGAGCGCTGCCTTGGCTGGGATTCTCGCTATGGCCTTGACGGCGCTTGTGGCTGTTGGGCTTGCTTCTCAGGCCAACGCTGCGTTCAGCACGGGCAAATGCGCCGGTGACAACATCATCGGTCGCGGCGCCTCCTTCGCTCGCGACGCCCACGGCGTCTTCAACGGCTACTTCAAGCTGACGCACTGCACCGGGACGCCGGGCGCCGGCAAAATCAACGTCACCTACGAGGCGCAGGGAAGCGGCGCCGGCCGGATGGCCGTGAAGGTGCGCGACGGAGCGCCGCGCTTCGGCATGACCGACGAGCCGCCCGTGCCGCTGGAGATCGCCCAGATGAACACCGGGGTCGGCAACGGCGATCCGGCGACGGATGCCAACCCGAACGACAACGGCGTGATCCATGTGATCCCGGCCGCGGTCGGTGCTGTCGCTCCGCTGGTGAACTTCCCCGACGGCTGCGACGTCAACCTGCTCGACGCGGCGTCGCGGACGCCGGAGGAAATGGGCGGGTCCCCGGGAAGCGAATTCCCCCTGGGCCTGGTCCGGGTGCGCTTCACCAAGGACGAGTTCGAGAAAATCTGGGCCAAGGAAGCGACCCACGACAACTGGGTCGAGGTATTCCCGGAGCTCAACAGCGACGCCGACTGCAACAAACCGATCATCCGCATCGTCCGCTTCGACGAGTCGGGGACCAGCTTCGCCTTCAAGGACAACCTCCGCTCGATCAACGAAGGCCGCGGCTGGCTGACCACCTTCGGCTCCCAGGGCACCGGCGGCACGCGTCGCTGGCCCGGCTTCGGTGCCGACGGCGGCTTCGGTGTCCGCGAAGACTGCCCGAAAGTCGGCAACCCACCAGCATTCCCCAGCGGGCCGGGCAGCGACTCCACCCTTCCCGGCGGCAAAAACCCCGGTGAAGGCGTCGCGGGCCCTGGTCAGCTGACGAGTGCCTGCTTCAACGGCAACCAGGGGGTAGTCGACAAGCTGGTCGCCACCGACGGCTCGGTCGGCTACTCCGA
>DASUIY010000134.1:0-2581 GCA_036279555.1 Solirubrobacterales bacterium
GCCCCAGAGCGCCCGCCCGCAACCGAGACCGCCGTCTTCCTCGACTAAGCGATGCTGACCCGGGCCCAATCGATCGAGGCGATCGCCGGACAGCACTTCGAGGTCGTCGTCGTCGGCGGTGGCATCACCGGCGCCGGGGTCGCCCTCGACGCCGCCTCCCGCGGCTACTCGGTCGCCCTGCTGGAGCGCGGCGACTACGCGATCGGCACCTCCAGCCGGTCCTCGAAGATGGTCCACGGCGGCCTTCGCTACCTGCAGAACTTCGACCTCGGCCTGGTCCGCGAGGCGCTGCTGGAGCGCCAGCTGATGGTCCAGCTCGCTCCCCATCTGGTCTACCCGACCCCGTTCCTGGTCGCCTCCCTGGGAGAGGAGCGCCGCGACCGCAAACTCGGCCTCGGGCTGAACATGTACGACGTGATGGCGACCACCCGGGTCGGTCGCAGCCGCCGCGAGATGCGTTCCTCCAAGGGCGAGGAGGAGGACTTCTACTGGTCGCCTGACCGCCACCGCACGATCGGCCGTGACGAGGTGCTGGAGATGGTGCCGGCTCTCGCCGCACGCGAACCGAACGACGCCTACATGTTCTACGACTGCCAGACCGACGACGTGCGCCTGGTCCTGACCGTGCTCGGCGAGGCCGAACGCTTCGGCGCAGTCTCCCTCAACGGGGCCGACGTGGTCGAGGTGCTGACCAAGGACGGCCGCGCCAGCGGCGTCGCCTTCGTCGAGCAGGACTCCGGCCAGCGGCTCGAGGTCAGCGCCGACCACGTCGTCAACGCGACCGGGGTCTGGGCCGACCTGCTGCGTCCCGAGGAGGTCGTCGAGGAGGAGGACGTGCCGCGAATCAAGCCCAGCCGCGGCACCCACCTGCTGGTCGACCGCGACGTGCTCTCCACGGGAGACGCCGCCTGCATCGTGCCGGCAGGGGAGGGGCGCGCGATCTTCGCCCTGCCCTGGTACGGGCGCACGCTGGTCGGCACCACGGACAACGACTTCGAGGGCGACATCGACCACCCGCGCCCCGGCGCCGAGGACGTCGAGTACCTGCTCGCCGCCGTCAACGAGTTCTTCGGTGCGTCCCTGGGCCCGGCCGACCTGGTCGGCGCCTACGCCGGGGTGCGGCCGCTGATCTCCACCGGCGACCCGAAGAAGTCGGTCGACATCTCGCGCAAGGCGGAGCTGTACGAGACCTCCTCGGGGATGCTGACGATCACCGGCGGCAAGCTGACCACCTGGCGGCGGATGGCCAAGCAGACCGTCGACCGGCTGGTCGAGCGCGAGGGGCGCGTGGCGCCCTGCCACACGGCCGAGATCCCGCTCGGCAGGGCGGCGGAGCCGGAGGAGCTGGAGGCGCCGGAGGGGGTGGGGGAGGAGGCCATCGCTCAGCTCGCCTTTCGCTACGGGCACGCGGCGCGCAACGTCCTCGCGCTCGTCCGGGAGGACCCGAAGCTGGCGGCGCCGATCGTCCCCGGCCGCCCCGACCTGCTGGCCGAGGCCGTGGTCGCCGCCCGTCACGAGCAGGCGCGCAGCGTCGCCGACGTGCTGCTGCGCCGCACCCGGCTCGGGCTCCTCGCCGCGCCGCAGCTGCGCGGGGCCGCCTCGGCGCGGGCGGTGGCCACGGCGCTGGGAGGCGAGCTGGGCTGGTCGCGCCGCCGGGTCAAGCAGGCCGCGGAGGCCTGGCCCGCCGCGGCTGCCGAGGCCGGCATCGACCCCGCAGGCTCAGCCATCTCTCCCCTTCAATAACCTGCTGCTCCGATGACCAAAGCCGAGCTGGACTCCAAGCACATCGCCGAACTGCACTCCCTCGCCGCCGAGGCGGGCGTGCCCCGCTACCGGATGCTGCCCCGCGAGGAGCTGATCGAGAAGCTGCTCGACGGCAAGCCCGCGCAGGCCGAGCGCGAGCCGAGGGGCGAGGGGGCGCCGAAACGGGAGCGACCGCCGCGCCGCCGGCGCGAGCGCTCCAGCGCGGACCGGCCTCCCAGGGATCGTCCGCCCAGGGACCGTGCGCCGCGCGAACGCGAAGCCAAAGAGGATGCACCCACACCGCCTGCCGCTCCCGAGCCGGCCCCGGAGCCCGTGCCAGTGCCTCCTGCCGCCGCGGAGGCCGAGCGGCCGCGCCGCAAACGCCGCCGCCGTCGCTTCGGCCGCAAGAGCAAGGGGCTCGGCGTCACCGATCTATTGCTGCCCCCGCCTGCTCGCCAGGCCCTCGTCTACGGCGAGAGCCGCACCGCCTGCACGGCGCTGCTGCGCGAGATCGCCGGCGAGCTGTCGGGCGAGTCCAGCGGGCCGGATCCGATCGCGCTGCTGGTCGACCCCAGCCCCGAGGAGCTGGCCGACTGGAAGCGCGAGGCCCCCCAGGCCGAGCTCGTCGCCGCCGCTCAGGCGCGCCACGCCGGCGACGCCCTCGCCCAGGCCGTCCGCCGCGCCGAGTCCGGAGAAGACGTGATCCTCCTAATCGACTCCCTCACCCGCCTCGAGGATGCCGATACAGCAAGGGAAATCTTCGACGCCGGGCTAAAAACACCAGCCAATGGCTCGTTGACCGTGGTGGCGGCCCTGGAGCGCCAGGCCTAATAGCCGG
>DASUIY010000135.1:0-4180 GCA_036279555.1 Solirubrobacterales bacterium
TGGCCGCGATGCGGCTCGCCCGCGAGAACGGCGCCAAGGTGCTGGCGATCACCAACGTGATGGGCAGCCAGGCCACCCGCGACGCAGACACGGTGCTCTACACCCGGGCCGGCCCCGAGGTGAGCGTCGCCGCGACCAAGACCTTCGTCGCCCAGGTCGCGACGATGTACCTGCTCGGCCTGCGCCTGGCCGAGCTGCGGGGAACGCTCGACGCGGACCGGCTGTCCGAGCTGGTCGTCGAGCTGAAGGCGATCCCCTCGAAGATCGAGGCGACCCTGGCCTCCTGCGCGGAGGTCACCGGCGGCGTGGCCGCCGACCAGTTCGAGCACGGCTTCTTCCTCTACCTGGGCCGGCACATCGGGCTGCCGGTCTGCCTCGAGGGGGCGCTGAAGCTGAAGGAGATTTCCTACATCCCCACCGACGCCTACGCGGCCGGCGAGATGAAGCACGGGCCGATCGCCCTGCTCGACGAGTCGACGCCGGTCGTCTGCGTTGCCACCGAGAGCCCGGTGCTCGACAAGGTCCTCTCCAACATCGAGGAGGTGCGCGCCCGCGGCGCCGACACGATCGCGATCGCGACCGAGGGCTGCGAGCGCGTCGGCGACGTCGCCGACCAGACGATCGAGGTGGCCCGGACCGACTGGATCCTGCAGCCGATCGTCGCCATCCTTCCCCTCCAGCTGCTCGCCTACGACATCGCCCGCGCCCGCGGCCTCAACGTCGATCAGCCCCGCAACCTGGCGAAGACCGTCACCGTCGAGTAGGACGGGCCCAAGCGTCCAGCCGCCGCTTTCCGCGCCTGGGCGCTCGTTAGTCTGCCCGGCCATGACCCGAACCCCCTTTGCCCTGCTGGTCCTGGCGGCGACGGCCGCGGTCGCCGGCTGCGGCGGCGACGGCGGTTCCAGCTCCGATGCGGCCGGCTTCGCCGCTCCGGGCTCACTCGTCTTCGTCGAAGCCGAGCTGCGCCCGACGGGAGAGATGAAGGCCGACGTGGACGAGATCGCGGGCACGGTCGCGGGTGCCGACAGCCTCGGCGACCTGATCGTCTCCGAGCTGGAAAGCTCGGCGAGCGAGGAAGGCGAACCGGTCGACTTCGCCAAGGAAGTCGAGCCCTGGCTCGGCGAGAAGGCAGGCGTGGCCTTTCAGGAGCTCGACGAGGACGGCGATCCGTCCGACCCGGTGATCGCGGTCGAGACGACGGATGCGACGGCGACGCAGGAGTTCATCGACGACCAGGCCGCGCAGAGCAGCGATTCCTTCGAAGACGGCTCCTACGAAGGAATCGACTTCAAGGTCGGCGGCTCCGACGACAACGGGGTCGGCGTGATCGACGACTTCCTCGTCATCGCCGAAGGCAAGAAGGGCTTCAAAGCCGCCGTCGACGCCGTCGGGGGCGACTCGCTCGCAGACGAAGCGCGCTTCGCCGATGCGATCTCGGCAGCCTCCGACGGCAGCTTTGCCGACATCTACGTGGACGTCGGCGGATTGCTCGAGGCGTCGGACGACGAGATCGATCCGCAGGCGAGGGAGATCCTCGAGAGCTCGGGGATCGACCCGAGCGAAGCGACCGCGGTCGCCAGCGTCATCCCCGGCTCCGGCCAGATCCAGGTCGACGTCAGCAGCGACCTCGGCGGCGAGGAAGCGCCGAGCGGCGACGCCTCCGAGCTGATCGGCTCGCTGCCCGCCGACTCCTTCGCCGCCGTCGGGGCCACCGAGTTCGGCGATCAGCTCACCGAGGCGATCGACGAACTCGACAAGACCGGCATACCGGACCAGGGGGTGCCGCCCAACCAGCTGAAGAACACGCTGAAGGAAGCCGGCGTCGACCTCGACGAGATCGCCGAATCGCTCGAAGACGCGGCGGTGTTCGCCCGGGGGAGCAGCGAGAGCTCGCTGGCCGGCGCCCTGGTGCTGACCAGCGACTCCGGCGAAGCGGCGAAGGCGGTCGCAAATCTCGGCGACCTGCTGCGCGATGTCGGGACACCCGGCGTGACCGCGGTGAGCAGCAACGGCGCGAGCGGCTTCTCGGTTCGCAGCTCCGAACTCGGAGACAAGCCGCTGGTAGTGGTCTCGAAGGGTCACCGTGTCGCCATCGGCTACAGTCTCGCGCCCGCGCTCGACGGACTCGACGCCGAGAGCGGCAGCACCCTCTCCGGCCAGGCGAGCTACGAGGCGGCGGTCTCGGCGCTGGGCGGCACCCCGATCAGCGCCTTCGCCGACGGCCCGGGGGCCCTGCGCCTGGCCGAATCCATGATTAAGCCCTCGGATGACGACTTCGAGGACTTCCAGGAGGCGAAGCCCTACCTGAGGCACGTCGAGTACGTCGGGATGGGTTCAGGCAGCGACGGCGATCTGGCGACGGCGAAGCTGATCGTGGGCCTGGAGGAGTAACTGCTGGGATGGCGTCCGGGGTCGGCATCGACCTGCTCGAGATCGACCGGCTGGAGCGTGCGCTGGAGCGCCATCCCCGTCTCGCCGAGCGCGTCTTCACCGATGCGGAGCGCGACTACGCGGCGGTGCGGGTGCGCCCGGCCCGCCACCTCGCCGCCCGCTTCGCCGCCAAGGAGGCGGTGGTCAAGGCCCTCGGCCTCTCCGGCGGCTTCGGCCTGCGCGAGATCGAGGTCGTCGCGGGGGAACCGCCGACCGTGCGCCTCTCCGGTGGGGTCGCCAAAGCCGGTGAGGGGCTGGATGTCCAGATCTCGCTGACGCACTCGAGGGACCATGCTGCGGCTATGGCCGTGGCAGAGCCCAGCCGGTAGGCGCGCGGGTCCTGTCGCGGGGTAGGGGGCGCTGCGGGCGGACGCACGGCGTCCGCCCTCGACCCCCCAACCCCACGCCACCCGCGCGAGGGGCGGGGTTAGGCTCTGTCCATGGAGTCGTGGCTGAGCCCTCTGTACGACGCAGCTGGGATGCGGGCGGTCGATCGCTGGGCGATCGAGGAGCAGGGCGTGCCCGGAGAGGAGCTGATGGAGGCTGCCGGGGTGGCTCTGGCCGAGGCGCTGGCGGGGCTTTCGCCGCAGGGACCGGTGCGGATCGTCTGCGGCAAGGGCAACAACGGGGGGGATGGCCTGGTGGCCGCTCGTCGCCTGCGGGAGATGGGCTTCGAGGTGGACCTGCTGGAACTTGCCGACGGGTTGCCGGATAGTCTGGACGCCTGGCTCGCGGGCTCCGGAGCGATCGTCGACGCGATCTTCGGCACCGGCTTCGCCGGCGCGCCGCGCGAACCGGCCGCGGTGGCGATCGAGGCGATCAACCGCAGCGGCGCGCCTGTCGTCGCCTGCGACGTCGCCTCGGGCGTCGACGCCTCTACCGGGGAGATCGAGGGCGCGGCGGTCGAAGCCGACCTCACGGTCAGCTTTCACGCGGCCAAGGTCGGCCAGCGGGTCGCGCCGGGCAAGTGGCACACCGGTGAGCTGCGGGTCGTGCCGATCGGGATCCCCGAGGGCGCTCCCGGGGGCCCGGCCGCGGGCACGATCGAGCCGGCCGTCCTCTCGCTGGCACCCGCGCGGGGGCCCGGGTCGACCAAGTTCAGCTCCGGCCAGGTCGTCATCGCCGGCGGCTCCCGCGGGCTCACCGGCGCGGTCCAGATGGCCTCGCGGGCCGCGATCAGGGCGGGCGCGGGCTACGCGACCGTGGCCGTGCCCGCCGACCTGGAGGCGATCTTCGAGGCGGGCCAGCCCGAGGTGATGTCGGTCGGCTGTCCCGGTGGGGACGGGTGCCTGGCGCCGGCCTCGCTGAAGGCGCTGCTGCGCAGCTTCGAGCGCGCTGCCGCGGGGGTGCTCGGCCCGGGGATGGGCCGCGACCCCGGCTCGGTCGAGCTCGCCCGCGAGGCGGTTGGCGCGATAGAGGCCCCGCTGGTCGTCGACGCCGACGGGCTCAACGCGCTCGCGGGGGAGGTCGAGCGGCTCGCCGCCCGCGGGGCACCGACCATCCTCACGCCGCACGCGGGGGAGCTGGGGCGGCTGCTCGGCCGCTCAGCCGAGGAGATCTCGGCGCACCGGCTCTCCTCGGCCCGTGAGGCCGCGCGCGCTGCGGGGGCCGTGGTCGTGCTCAAGGGCGACGACACGATCGTCACCGACGGCGAGCGGGTCGCCGTCAACCGCCTCGCCTCGCCCGCCCTTGCCACCGCCGGGACCGGCGACGTGCTCTCGGGCCTGCTCGCGGCGCTGCTTGCCCGCGG
>DASUIY010000136.1:0-2592 GCA_036279555.1 Solirubrobacterales bacterium
CGGAACGCCGCCCTGAATCGAATCCAGCCGATGCCGGGCTTTCTTGCCCATCCTCGGCACCGACTTGAGCAGCGCCTTGGTGTAGGGATGTTTGGGCGCGTAAAACAGGCTGTCGACGTCCGACTGCTCGACGATCCGCCCCTCATGCATGACGAGCACCCTGTCGGCGACCTCGGCGACGACCCCTAGGTCGTGGGTGATCAGGATCGTCGCCAGCCCCCGTTCGCGGTTGATCCGCTCGAGCAGGGCAAGGATCTGCGCCTGCACGGTGACGTCGAGCGCGGTCGTCGGCTCGTCGGCGACCAGCAGATGCGGGCGGCACGAGAGCGCCATCGCGATCATCGCCCGCTGGCGCATGCCGCCGGAGAACTGATGGGGATAATCGTCCAGGCGCCGCGCCGCCTCCGGGATGCCGACCGAGTCGAGCAGCGCGATCGCCTGCTCGCGCGCCTCGCCTTTGCCGACCGCGGGGCGGTGGGCCCTGATCGCCTCGGCGATCTGGGCGCCGATCCGGTAGACCGGGTTGAAGGAGGTCATCGGGTCCTGGAAGACCATCCCGATGCGCTCGCCGCGGACCCGCTGCAGCTCGCCCTCGCTCGCCGCGACCAGGTCCTCCTCGCCGAGCATCGCCGAGCCCTCGATCCGGGCGTTGTGCGAGCGGGTGAGGCCGACGATCGTCTGCGCGGTGACGCTCTTGCCCGAGCCCGACTCGCCGACGATCGCCAGCACCTCGCCGGGGGCGAGGTCGAAGGAGACGCCGTCGACCGCCTGGACGAGGCCGCCCTCGGTGGCGAAGCCGACCCGCAGGTCCCGCACGCTGAGCAGCGGTGCCTCGCTCATAGCCCACCCTTCCGGTGCGCTTTATCCAGGCATATGGGGGAAAAGGCGCACCGGAACGTCATCGGGCCTCACTCCCCAGCTTGACCCGCGGGTCGAGGTAGGCGTAGGCGATGTCGACCAGGGCGTTGAAGAGGACGACGAAGAAGGCGCCGAAGAGGACGATCGCCATGATCGGCGGCAGATCGAGGTTTTCGATCGATTCGTAGAGGTACAGGCCGACGCCGTTGAGGTTGAAGATCGCTTCGGTGAGGATCGCCGAGCCGCCGATCAGGGCGCCGAAGTCGAGGCCGAAGAGGGTGACGATCCCGATCAGCGAGTTGCGCAGCACGTGGCGGCTCATCACCTGTCGCTCGGCGAGCCCCTTGGCCCGGGCCGTGCGCACGTAGTCCTCGCCCATCGCGTCGAGCATGCTGGAGCGCAGCACGCGGCTGTAGAGGCCGACCAGGGTCACCGCGACCGTGACCCAGGGGAGGATCAGGTGGTAGGCCCAGTCGGCCGGGTCCTCGGTCAGCCCGACGTAGCCCTGGGCGGGGAAGAGGCCGGTCTCGTAGGCGAGGTAGTTGAGCAGGACGGCGGCCAGCCAGAAGACCGGGACGGAGATGCCGGCGACGGCGAGGATGGTGAGCGCCTTGTCGAGCAGGCCCCCGGCCCGCACCGCCGAGAGGTAGCCGAAGAGGACCCCGAAGAACATCCAAATCACGGCGGCGCCGATGCAGAGCGAGAGGGTGGCCGGGATGCCTTCGACGATGCGCTCGTCGACGTCTTCCTGCCCCTGGTAGGAGATCACGTCGCCGCTGAAGACCTTGCCCATCATCGTCAGGTACTGCTTGGGCAGGGATTCGTCGAAGCCCCATTCCTCGGTGATGCTGGCGACCAGTTGCGGGGTGGGGCTCTTGCCGGCCATGCGCTGCGCCGGGTCGTAGTTGGGGATCACGTTGAAGATCAGGAAGGTCAGCACCGAGACGGCGAAGAGCACCGCCGCCATGCCGGCCAGGCGCCTGAGCGCGAAGGCGCCCATCAGACCGCGGTGCCCTCGGGCTCGGCGATTCCCGCGTGGGCCTCGAGCCGCACCTTCGAGCGGGGGTCGAGAGCGTCTCGCAGGCCGTCGCCGAGGACGTTGACCGAGAGCACGGTGAGGAAGATCATCGTGCCGGGGAGGATCGTCAGCAGCGGTGAGCTGCTGAGCAGGTCGAAGCTGTCGCCGACCATCGCGCCCCAGGATGTGTCGGGCGGCTGCACGCCGACGCCGAGGAAGGAGAGGGCCGCCTCGAAGAGCATCGCGTTGGCGACGGCGAGGGTGAAGAAGACGATGATCGTCGAGGCGAGGTTGGGCAGCAGCTCGCCGAACATCACCCGCAGCGGCCCGGCTCCCTGTGCGACGGAGGCCTCGACGAACTCCTTTTCGCGAAGGGCGAGCACCGTTCCCCGCAGCGGTCGCGCTGTATAGGGGACGAGGACGCCGCCGATGATCAGGACGGTGATCCAGATCGAGCCGCTGGGGATCTCCACGGGCCCGATCTTCAGCCCGCCCAGCGCCAGGGCGATGCCGAGCGCGATGCCGAGCAGGAGCACCGGGAACGCCCAGATCACGTCCAGCGCCCGCGAGATGACCGTGTCGACCCAGCCGCGGTAGTAGCCGGCGAGGAGAGCGAGGATCGTCGCCAGCACCGTGGCCAGCAGGGCCGAGGCGAAGCCGACGAAGAGGGAGGCCCGGCCGCCGTACATCAGCCGCACCATCTCGTCGCGGCCGAG
>DASUIY010000137.1:0-2824 GCA_036279555.1 Solirubrobacterales bacterium
GCCGGTGGCGTTGACGACGTGGTCGGCCCCGACCTCCATCCGCTCGCCGGACTCGGCCTCGACGAAAGCGACGCCGCGGGCGCGGCCGTCGCCGCCGAGCATCACCTCGCTCACCTCGGCGCCGTTCAGCATCGTCGCGCCGAAGCGCTCGGCCTCGCCGAGCACGGTGAGGACCATGCGCACGTCGTCGGTCTGGCAGTCGTAGAAGAGATAGGCGTTCTTCGGGTCGCGCACCTCCAGCGCGGGCACCAGCTCGAGCACCTCGTCGCGGTCGATCATCCGGTGGCGATCCGGCGACCAGTAGAAGTCCTCGTTTCCCTCCCTGGCCGAGCGCATCTCGCCGCGGCCGCGGCCAACCCGCGTGGTCGCCATCACGTCGTACATGTTGAGCGCGATCCCGAGGCGGCGGTCGCGGCGATGGTCGGGGAAGTCGGCGACGAGGAACGGCGTCGGGTAAACCAGGTGCGGGGCGAGCTGGACGAGCAGCTGGCGCTCGAGCAGGGCCTCGCGCACCAGCCCGAGGTCGAGGTTCTGCAGGTAGCGCAACCCGCCGTGGACCATCTTCGAGGAGCGGCTGGAGGTGCCTTCGGCGTAGTCGCCGCGCTCGAGCAGCGCCACCGAGTAGCCGCGCGAGGCGGCGTCGAGGGCGACGCCGGCGCCGGTGATGCCGCCGCCGATCACGACGACCTCGAAGCGCTGGCCGGCGATCTCCTCGATGGCGGTGGCGCGCGAGAGCATCAGTCCAGGAAGGTGGTCATCTGCTCGACCGGGGGGCGCTCGGGCGGGGCCTTCTCCTGGCGCGGCCGGCCGAGATGGAGGAGGCCGACGAAGCGCTCGGCGTCGGGCAGGCCGACGGCGCCCCGACCGCCGGTCGAGCGCAGCAAGCCGGGCGTGCGCCAGTAGCCGGCCAGGCCCCGGGCGTGGGCGCAGAGCAGGACGATGTAGGAGGCGACGGCGGTCGCGTGCAGGTCCTCCTCGTTTTGGATCGGGTCGGCGCCGAGCACGCAGGAGACGACGATCAGCGTCGGGGCGCGGTCGAGCTTCGCCGCCCCCTCGGGCCCCGCGGCCTCCTTCAGGCGCCCGAGCGCCTCCGACCCGAGGACGCGAAAGCGCCAGGGCGCGGTCAGGTGATGGTTCGGAGCCCAGCGGGCCAGCTCGAGCAGCTCGAGGACCTCCTCGCGCCCGAGCGGCTCGGCCCCGAAGGCCTTGTGCGTGCGACGCGTCCTGATCGCGGTCTCGACGTCCACGTTCCGTCCAGCTACCAGCCGTTGCGCCGGCCCAGCCACCAGGGAACGCCGATGGCCAGCGCGGTGGCGGCGAGGCCGATGCCTATGGCGGCCTCGGTGGACGGGGGAGGCCCGTCGGAGGCGACCGCTTGCGGCGCAGGCGACTCGGGCTCCGGCGGTGCCACCCCGGTTTCCGGCAGCTCGCCGCCGCCTTCCGGCGCCGGCGTCACGCCCTCGGGGACCAGCGGCGGGGCGGCCGAGCCGCCGCTGGAGCCACCGCCGGACGGGGGGGCGGGGACCGTGCCGGAGGGCAGTTCGGGCGCCGGCGCCACCGGCGCCGCTCCCGAATCGGCCGGCGGCGCGCTGCTCGCGGGCGGCGAAGCTGGCTGGGGCTGGCGAGGCGGCACGGGAACCGGCAGCGAGCCTCCCGAGGCGGCGACCAGCACTTCGGCCGTGACCCAGACCGGGGTCTGGTCGCTGCTCGCCGAGTAGCTGTAGTGGCCGTCGGCGGCCTGCCTCTCCGCGAGGTAGTCGAGGGCGCTGTTGCCCCCCGACTCGACGGCGGCGGGGTCTGCGCCGAACGCGATCATCCCCTGCGCCGCCCACGAGGTCGACTGAGAGTTGACTTCGCCGCTGCCCCCGGCGAAGCCGCCGCTGGAGCGCTGGTGCTTGCGGAGATAGGTGAGCCCGTTCGCCGCCGCCTGCGAGCTCGGCATCGCCTGCATCACCGCACCGGTCACGTCGGCATTGCTCGGCTGCCCGGGGACGTCGCCCCAGCCGCCGTCGCCGTTCTGGACGTTGCCCAGCCACGAGAGGGACTTCTGGAGGCTGCCGGTGGCGCCCGCGGTGCGCAGGGCGATCACCGCATATGCGGTCGACCCCGGCCAGCCCACGTAGGAGCCGTTGCTCGCCCGGCGCTTCGCCAGGTCGGAGACGAGATTGCGGCCGCCGAAGTCACGGGAGTCGAGGCCGGCCCCCTCCAGGGCGAGGATCGTGCGCGAGAGGTCGCCGGCGCTCGTCAGCTGATCGAGGTTCGAGCGCAGGAAGTCGACCGGGGTCCGCCCGCCTTGGGCGATGTCGAGGGGATTGCGGCCCGCGGCCTCAAGGCCCAGCATCGCCCAGCCGGTGATCGCGGCGCTCGAGGCGCTCCCGGGCGAGGTGCCGAAGCCGCCGTCGGCATTCTGCACCGACTCGAGCCAGTCGGCGGCGCTGCCCGCCCCAGCGGCGCTTGCGGGGGTGGCCACGGCGGCGGGGAGCACGAGGGCGACGAGCAGCGCCGTGACCACGGACGGCGTTCGCCACTGGAAGCGCTCGCGGAAGCGGGTCAGCATCCGCACCATCGCCGGGCCGGCGAGCAGGGCGAAGGCGACGTTGCCGATCGCGTGCGCGGCGTCGAACGGGATCGCACGCGTCTCCAGCACCAGGAAGCGCTGAATCGAGAGGTCTCCACCGTAGGTCGCCATGATCGAGAAGTTCAGCAACACACCGTAGGCGATCCCGGCGAAACCGCAGGTCGCGGCGAGGGTGAGGCGACCGGCGTTGCGCGCGCCGAGCGCCAGCGCGGCGCCGAGCACACCGCACATCCCCCACCCCACCAT